>JBFXHW010000076.1:0-9987 GCA_050176605.1 Sphingobium sp.
CTTGCCGGGCCAACTCAAGCCTCTTCCTCGCAACACGAAACAACCGCCCGAGCTTGCCGATCCCCATGCGCGCGTCGACCAGGCGAACGGCGCGGCCCGCGTTCAGCCAACGCGAGCCGGCTACCTGAACGCGATCCAGGTGTATCCCTTTTCCGACGGCGCGCTCTATCAAGTCTACGCCGCACCGGGCGAGATCACCGACATCGCACTGGAGCCAGGTGAACAATTGACGGGCTCGGGGCCTGTCGCGGCGGGAGATACCGTGCGTTGGATCATCGGCGACACCGAGAGCGGCGTCGGGCCGGCCAAGCGCGTCCACATTCTGGTGAAGCCGACCCGAGCCGATCTGGTCACAAACCTCATTATCAACACCGACCGCCGCACCTATCACCTCGAACTGCATTCGGACGACAAAACCTATATGGCTTCGGTCTCGTGGGCCTATGCGCAGGACCAGCTCATCGCGTTGCGCCAGCAGAATGCAGCCGGGGAAGCCGCAACGCCCGTCGCCACCGGCGTCGATCTCAACGCGCTCAACTTCCGCTACCGCATCGAGGGCGACAACCCGCCTTGGCGGCCACTCCGCGCCTTTGACGACGGGCGGCAAGTGTTCATTGAGTTTCCGACCGGCATCTCGCAAGGCGAGCTGCCCCCACTGTGGGTCATCGGTGCGGAAGGTGACGGCCAGCTCGTGAATTATCGCGTTCGCGGCAATCACATGATCGTCGATCGGCTGTTCGCGGCGGCGGAGTTGAAGCTCGGCGGCAAGCATCAAGAGGTCGTGCGCATCGTCCGCACCGACGGGAGGCCGAGGTCGTGACGGACGAGGCCCGGGAACAGGAAGGGCCGGGTGAGGCTGCGCGTCCGGCCGGCGAGATGCGGCTGCGCGCTCGGCGCCCGCAGGTGACGCGGCTATCCCGCAAAGTATTGTTGGGGGTGGGCGCGGCGGCGGCGATCGGTATTGGAGGCGCGTTGCTGTTCGCTCTAAAGCCGCAACAGAAGACGACAGGCACCGAGCTCTTCAACACGAACAACCGCAACACGCCGGACGGACTGGCGAATCTGCCGCGCGACTATACCGGCCTGCCGAAGCCGGTTCCGCAACTCGGACCGCCGCTGCCCGGCGATCTCGGCAAGCCGATCCTGAATGCCGGCGCGCCGGCGCCAGGCATGCCCATGCCCGGTCCAAGCCCGGAGGAGCAGCGGCTCGCCCAGGAGATGGAGGCCGCACGCACCAGCCATCTATTCGCAACGACAAATGTCGTCGCTGCGCGCGTGGCGACGCCGCCTTCACCGACCGCCGGACGACCGGCGCCGACGCCTGCGAACGCGTCATCCGACCTCACGTCGCAGGATCACAAGCTTGCCTTCCTCAACGGCAACATCGATCGCCGTACCACCAGTCCCGACCGTGTCCAGCCGCCGGCGAGCCCTTACGTGCTGCAGGCCGGCGCCGTGATCCCGGCGTCCTTGATCACCGGCTTGCGCTCCGATCTGCCGGGCCAAGTGACCGCCCAAGTGACCGAGGATGTCTACGACAGTCCGACGGGCAAGATCCTGCTGATCCCGCAGGGCTCACGCCTCGTTGGCCAGTACGATGCGCAGATCGCGTTCGGCCAGTCGCGTGCCTTGCTCGTCTGGAACCGGCTCATCATGCCGAACGGCCGATCGATCGTGCTGGAGCGCCAGCCCGGCGCAGACACCGAAGGCTATGCCGGGCTCGAGGACGAGGTCGACAATCATTGGGGCATGCTGTTCAAGGCGGCGGTCCTCTCGACTGTTCTCAGCGTGGGAACGGAAGTCGGCATGAGCGGCAACAACAATGGTTCGCTCGCAGAAGCCATCCAGCAAGGGATGTCGCAGAGCATCAATCAGACCGGGCAGCAGGTCGTCAGCCGCTCACTCAACATCCAGCCGACAATCACGATCCGACCTGGATTCCCAGTGCGCGTGCTGGTGACCCACGACTTGGTCTTAGAGCGCTACGTCCAATGAGGACCACAATCATGCACAAGCTAAAACTCGGAACACTAGAGGATGACCGGCCCGTCAAGGTCACGGTCGAACTCTCCGCCGCCGTTCATCGTAATCTCGTTTCCTATGCCGAGGTTCTCAGCGGCGAAACTGGGCAGGTCGTCGCCGAACCGACGAAGCTGATCGGTCCGATGCTCGCGCGGTTCATGGCGACTGATCGCGCTTTTGCGAAACTGCGTCGCGCTAGATTGGTCGCACCGCGGCCGCAGCCAGCACGATCGAACTCAGAAAAGACGGCGTGATCGTGCTTCGTCGCGCATGAAGGCGAAGAACCGGCCGACGGCAGGGTCTTCGGCATCCGGACTCCATACGAGCTCGACCTGAACCCACGCATTCTCCTCGCGGATCGGCCGGTATGCGACTCCAGGAAAGGAAACCTCGGCTTGGCTCTGAGTGACCAGCGTGATGCCAAACCCGGCTCCGACTAGCGCCAAAACGCATTGCTTGCTCGCGGCATGCGCCTGGAAATGGCCACGGCATCCCATCAGCGATGCATAAAACTCGCGCGCCGACTGGCTGGTGTCCCACCCCTGAACGAGCAGGATCTCTCTTCGCAAGCACTCCCAATCAAGTGTCTCCTCATTCAGGAGCAGATGTCCGCAAGGAATTGCCGCAAGCACCCGCTCGCGATAAAGCGGGGCGGAACTAGCATCCGGCCAAAGGGTGTGTCGCGTCATTAGCGCCACATCGATGCGGCGCTCCTGTATCGCGGTCCGGATTTCGCACTCGTTCAGTTCTGAGATGGTCAATGTGACCTCCGGATGCCGCGTTCGCCACCGCACCAGGAGGTCGCGCAGCGGCTCGCCGACCGGGGGCATTCTCACTGCAAGGCGCACTTCACCTACGATGCCGTTGCCGTTCCGGTTACCGGCATGCTTGATCGCATCGAGTTCAGCCAGGGCGCGGCGGATGTGTGGCAGCACTGCCTTGCCACCAGCGGTCAGGCGAATGCCCGCGTGCCCGCGTTCGAACAAGGCGAGACCGAGTTCGTCTTCGAATCGTCCAACCCGACGACTGATCGTGGAGCTGTTGACTCTGAGTGACTGGGCGGCCCGTGTGAAGTTGCCCGTGATCGCCGAGGCATCCAGATAGACGAGATCGCGGATCTCCATAGTCGACATCCATACAATGCGCTGATTGGCGATTGGGGTGACAGCCTGGGCCGGTGCGAGGTCTGAGCCCGCGAGCTCTCGACCGATGCCGCGTGCCGCTTTCAGTGACCGTGCTTCCGATCCGCGGCTTCCGATCGCAGTTTATGCGGCAGCCTCGATCACTCCGCTGGGCCTCGTAGGGCTGGGATCGCCGCCGCCTTGCACATGCATCACGGCGGCGGAAAGGCCGCCGGACTCGCGAACACGAGCAAGCCGCTCGCGCGAAACTTCAAGATAACCCGCGACAGCCAGCGTCTTGCCGATCGCCTGGGGCGAACCGAGCCGTAACAATGGCCAGTTCGCGCGGCACAAGATCCGCTCCATCCGCGCGTCGGTGACAGTGACGATGTCTGAAAGCCCAAGCATCAGACCGAATTCGATCATTCCGGCAAAGAGCTCAAAGGTTGCTCGCGCGATGCTGCGGCCGGCCTTCTCGGACCGTGAGCTCAGATCGACGCCGAACCGGCTGCTTTCCCAGATGGCATCTGACGCCGGCACGGATTCACCGTCCAGGAGCACTGGAAAGGTATCCCGGAGCATGGTTGAGCCCATCGTTGGCAGAAGCCGCACGCACCCTTGGATGCGGCCGTCGTCATCCTTCTGCAGAAGATATGCAGGCTGGCAGGCGTCGAATTCGTCGATTTCCATGTCGCCGCTGACCTGAACGTCCCAGCCGAGCCGTTCCTTAAAGATCCGGTAACGAAGCCGATGCATTTCGGCGAGATCATCAAGGAACGCACCGTAGCGATCGGCGGTGATGAGTTGGATCATGTTGGCCTCCTGGCAGGTTTGCTCCTGCGCGATTGGAGGCGATCGAGAGACGGCTCGCATCCTGTGCAGTTGCACAGGGGGCGACGGATGGAACCGATTCGCTTGCGGATTTGGAGGCGGCCAACTTTGCAACAGCCTGGCAAATTGTTCTGACGCCAAGCTTCCTTTTCGCATTGTCAAGGTGAAACGCCGCTGTACGGCGAGAGATATTTAGCAGGTGCCCGATCTCCCATGCAGACTTACCCTGCATGGCCCATTCAAGGCATTCGAGTTCTCGCGGCGACAACGCGACGCCATCAATGACGCGATTGCCAGACAACCGCCGCCGCGCATGCGCATGAAAATACATCGCTATGAGTTGGAGCACATGCCGGTGCTGTTCGATGCAATGCTGGAACTTCGGGCGGCGTTGGTCGGCCGCAAAAGTAACCGCTGCAGTGGTGCCACGCGCATCATGAATGGGCACGGTAAATCCGCAGCGAATCCCAAACTGAGCCGCCTCATCGAGCAGTGAACACTGCAATTTCGACAAATGCTTCGCAGGAAACTCCTGTCCCCACTCGAATGGCTCCCTTGTGGCTAGCGCTTCCACGATGACCGGATCTATCCGCTCGTAACGCTCCCGAAGGTACCGATCGGTCCACTTAACTGGATAAGTCGAGATGAGCGACGGCGCATCCCCCACTCTCAAGGGCATGGCGAGATAGGCAAAGCAGCTCAAATCGAGAGCAGCGCCCGCCTCGGCGAGGACCGCACGGAGGTTCTCAGCATCTTCGCTGGCTACCAGACCATCGACAAACGACTGGAAAACACGCTGCATGCAGAATCTCCGCGTCACCCCCCAGTCTGTTGAAGTCCGCTGGACCGGTCCCCCCGGCAAAAAATTGGTTCGGCCAATGAGATGGATCTCGAGTGCAGACGCCACTGACCGAGTTTCAATCCATCCAGAGCGTCCCCTTTCGGAACTGCCATAGGCCAAGCACCACGTTGGGGTGCGGAAAAATATGCAATTTGAGGCCTTCGGGCTCGAACGTCCGATGCCCTCAACAGGCCCTATCGTGTGGCCCTCCTTCGATGACGCACGCAACGACGAGGCGGAGCCTGCGCCCACGCCAGCGCGCTCGGCAGATGACCCCGAGGCGTTGTTTCAAGAGGAGATTCGCCGCAAGCGGCCGGAAGGTTTCGCTGCGCCAGTCGACCACCGAGGCGAAACTGCGCCGTTAAGGATCCACCCCGCCGCACGTGTCGGGAAGGAGCCGGATGACGCCGAAGGCCTCATTTTGGGCCGCCTGATGAAACCTCTCGGGACCGGCCGGCGAATCTCAGATGAGTACACGACAACTGAGCGCCCGAAGATGGATCAAGCCTTCTCTGCCCCCCAATGCTGGCGATCAACCCCGGCAACCCGCGCCCCGAATTCGGCGGAGGGACCCGCGGCGACGGCTCCGGAACATGTACGTCCGGCTATCTCCTCAACGAAATTCACCCATCCGGACGTAACGGCAACGGGCGAACGCCGTGCGAGTGTCTCCTTAAAGGCCCTCAAAACGCTCTGGTTCAATACCGGGACCTTTTGCAACCTTGCCTGCGAGAACTGCTACATCGAGTCGAGTCCGAGGAACGACCGCCTCATCTACCTTTCGCGCTCAGAGGTGGACTGCTTCTTAGCGGAGGCAGCCAAGCTTGATCCGTCGCCTAATGAGATCGGCTTTACCGGTGGCGAGCCGTTCATGAACCCGGACATCCTGGGCATGCTGGAGGACGGCCTCGCCGCGGGCTTCGCCGTCTTAGTGCTGACCAACGCGATGAAGCCGATGCAGCGGCTGAAGGCACCACTACTCGACCTCAATCGGCGATTTCCGGGCAAGCTCGCTCTGCGTGTTTCGTTAGACCATTACGGGCCGTCGGGTCATGAGCGGCTGCGGGGGCCGCAGAGTTGGCGGCCTACAATCGACGGGCTGCTCTGGCTCGCGCAGAGCGGCTTCTTCGTATCCGTCGCCGGCCGAACGGTCTGGCAAGAAACAGACGCCCAGATACGTGCCGGCTACGCAGCCCTATTCGACAGACTGGGCGTGGGCATCGACGCGGCCAATCCGGCGCGCCTTGTGCTATTTCCTGAAATGAGGTCCGACGACGACGTGCCGGAAATCACTGAGCGCTGTTGGAGCATTCTGGGCAAGACTCCGGATGCGGTGATGTGCGCCAGCTCTCGGATGATCGTGAAGCGAAAAGGCGCGGATAAGCCGGCGGTTCTCTCCTGTACGCTGCTTCCCTACGACGCTGCCTTTGAGCTGGGCGCGAGTCTGGCCGAGGCGGCGCGGCCGGTGAAGCTCAATCATCGCTACTGCGCGCGCTTCTGCGTGCTCGGCGGCGCATCGTGCAGCGGATGAGATCGAGCCCACCGATGCAGGCCTTGTTGGGAAAATGGCTCGCTGCGTTCTTGAATGCGGAACGGCATGTGCACAGCGCTTCGCCGCCGACGAACCCGACACTTCTGAAGCAGATACTTCACCCAGGCGACGTCCTGCTGATCGAGGGCTACAGCCGCATCAGCACTGCCATCAAATATCTGACGCAATCGACTTGGTCTCACGCCGCACTCTATGTGGGTGACCATCCAAACTTGCCGCCAAATTCGCCCAGACCGCACGCATTCATCGAAGCCGACCTCCTTGCCGGCGTTCGCGTCACCGGGATCGCCAACTACTCCCAGTATCACAGCCGCATCTGCCGGCCCATTGGTCTGACCGAAGCGGACCAGCAAGCGCTTCTCGCATATGCTGTTAGCCGGATCGGGCACAGATACGATGTTAAGAACGTCATAGATCTCGTGCGCTATCTCTTGCCAACACCGCCGGTTCCGACCTCTTGGCGGCGCAAGATGATTGCGTTCGGGAGCGGCGACCCCACGCGGGCGATCTGCTCGACATTGATCGCGCAAGCCTTCCAGACAATCAAATACCCAGTGCTTCCGCTGGTGACGACGGTCGCGGCGGCGACGCCGACCTGCCTCGATTGCTTGAAGGAGGTCCTGCGCATCCGCCACCACAGTCTCTTTGTGCCGCGCGACTTCGACGTGTCCCCTTATTTCAAGATCGTTAAGCCAAGCCTGGAAGGCACTTTCGATCACCGCCTTCTCGAATGGAGCGATTTGCCAGAAGAAGCGAAGCCCAACCTGACAGCAATAACCGAGGAAGTCTTAAGCTCATGACGCAACACCAAAGTTCGCTCGAATCGATTCAGCGATATTACGGAGAAATCCTCAAATCGTCGGACGATCTTCAAACCTCCGCGTGCTGCATAGGCGCCACGCCGGCCCCCTATATTTCCGACGCCCTCGCCAGGGTGCATGACGAAGTCAAGGCCCGTTTCTACGGCTGTGGTTCGCCGATCCCACAGGCATTGGAGGGTGCGCACATCCTCGATCTCGGATGCGGCGCGGGGCGCGACTGCTATGTCTTGTCCCAGCTTGTCGGCCCAAACGGCAGCGTTATTGGGGTCGACATGACAAAAGAGCAGCTCGCTGTCGCCCGGAAGCATCGCGACTATCACGCCCGAAAATTCGGCTTCGCCAACGTCGACTTTCGGGAAGGATACATCGAAGATCTCCGCACCGCGCGCATTGCGGACGACAGCGTGGACGTCGTCGTTTCCAACTGCGTCCTCAATCTTTCGCCGGACAAACAGAGCGCCTTCCGGGAAATCCTTCGTGTGCTCCGGCAAGGCGGCGAGCTCTATATCTCGGACGTATTCGCAGACCGGCGCGTTCCCCGAGATTTGGCCGCCGATCCGATTTTGCGCGGAGAATGCCTGGGCGGTGCACTCTATTGGGAGGACTTCCGGCGCCTGATGGCAGCCGTTGGGTGCCGGGACGTTCGCGTGATCGAGCGGCGGCGCGTCGCCATCAACAATCCCGACATTGAGACCAGGACAGCCCTCATCGAATTTTACTCAGTGACCGTGCGCGCATTCAAACTCGACCTCGAGGACCGGTGCGAAGATTACGGTCAGGCAGCGATCTATAAGAGAACGATCCCGGAAGCCCCGAGCGCGTTCGAACTCGACGATCATCATCGCTTCGTTGCGCACAAGGCTGTTCCCGTCTGCGGCAACACGGCGGACATGCTGTCACTGAGCCGCTATGCTCCCCATTTCGAGATCATCGGCGATAAATCCGTTCATTTCGGATTGTTCGATTGCAGCCCGGCCACTGCCCAAGGGGCCGGAAATGCGGCTGCTCCGATCAAATGCTGCTGAGAGGACGGACATCGTGCTCTCCGCTGCCCTGCTCTTGGCTGTCAGCCTGACGCTTGCCTGGGCCAATGGCTCCAACGATGTGTCGAAGGGGATTGCGGCCTTGGCGGGCAGCGGCATCGCCACGCCACGCGCGGCTTGGCTCCTCGGCGTCTTCGCAACTCTCGCCGGCGGACTTGGCGCGATCTCGTGGGGTGGCGCGCTCGGCGCCTTGTTCGGCGGCGGGTTCCTAAAGAGCGCCGAGGGGTTGCCACTCGGCGCGGCGCTTGCGGCGTTGGCCGGTGCGGCCGGCTTTGTTGCCCTGTCGACCTGGCAGCGCTGGCCGGTTTCCACAACGCACGCGCTGATTGGGGGGATCATCGGCGCTGCTGCCGCGCAGTTCGGAATCCGCGATGTCGCCTACCGCGTTGTAGCAGCCAAATTCCTGGTCCCGCTGCTCGCAAGCCCCGCTCTCGCCATCGCCCTTTGCTGGACGCTGCTGCTGTTGAATCGGCTCGTCGAAGCTCGCATGCCGCAATGGACGCCCGGCTGCTGCGCGCCCGAAGACCACATGAAAGACCCGTTCATCTGCGCGGCTCCCGACCGACGTCCTTCGCCTGCGATGCGCCGGGTCTGGCTGGCGCTCCACTGGCTGAGCGGTGGAGCGGTGAGTTTCGCCCGAGGCCTCAACGACGTGCCGAAGATGGCCGCTTTGATAATTCCCGCCCTGGCGGCATGGCCAGCCACCGAAACAACGGCCAGCGGACCCGCCCTGGCGATCGCGTTGACGTCGTTTGCCATGACGGGTGGCGCCTTGATGTCCGGCCGCCGCCTGCTGCCCGTTCTGGCACAGGAGGTGTCGACGATGACGCCGACAACGGGCCTGTTCGCCAATTTCGGCACCGCATTCCTGGTCTTGGGCGCGACTCCTCTTGGATTGCCGGTTTCGACCACGCATGTCGCAGCCGGGTCGATCATTGGCGTCAGGGTTGCCGACAAGGCGCCGCCGCGCGCTCGGGATGCTCTGCGGACGATCCTGTTGGCTTGGCTGGTGACGCTCCCGGCGGCGGCCGCGTTCTCCGCCATCCTCGTTGTACTGGGGGCGTGATGCCGCGTCCCAGCCATGAGATGTCCTCTGACCATCGCGCCCCCACGCAACGAAGCTGGGCGCGCGTCGCTCTGCTCCCCGCGCTGATCGTCCTGGGCCTCGCCGTGTTTGTCGGACTTCATCTCGACCGCTATCTTTCATTTGAGACGCTTGCGGCCAATCGATCATGGCTCCTGTCGAAGGTGGAGCAGAATCCAGCGCTCATCGCCTCTGCCTTCGCGGCGGTCTACGTAGCCGCGACGACCCTTTCGCTTCCCGGCTCCTCGATCCTGACGATGAGCGCGGGTTTCCTCTTTGGATTGTACGTCGGCACGGCCATAGCTGTCGTCTCCGCGACAGTCGGCGCGACGCTCCTTTTCCTCATCGCCCGCACGAGTTTCGGTGAGTTTCTGCGAGGTCGCGCGCTTGGCGCTCTGCAAAGCCTCAAGGATGGCTTCCGGAGAGGGGCCTTCAATTATCTCCTCTTTTTGCGGCTCGTGCCGCTTTTTCCTTTTTGGCTGATCAATCTCGCGGCGGCCTTTCTTGACGTGCCGCCTCGGACCTTCGTGGCCGGCACGTTCTTGGGGATCATTCCGGGTGCTGCTGTCTACGCCAGCGTGGGGAGTGGCCTGGGCGAGATCTTGGACCAAGGCCGAAAGCCTGAACTCGACATCCTGTTCGCGCCAAACATTCTGATTCCGATCCTGGCGC
>JBFXHW010000077.1:0-9922 GCA_050176605.1 Sphingobium sp.
GCGGCAGTCATTGACCTGGATCGAGTTCAGGAAGTTGGTCGCGGCCTCCATCTTGGAGATGATGTTCCCCATCTTTTCGTCGAGCGTTTCGAGGAGATACTGGAACGCGACGGCAGGAGCGGCCTGCAGGATGCTCTCGAGTTTCTGCACGAGATAATCGGGATCGAGAAAGGACATGCCGCCCAGAAACATGTCGATGCCGCCGCAGCCTGCCTTCACCTTGGGAAGGCTCAGCGTCATGAGATAATCATTGTTGACGTCGATCCGGCCCGACATGCCGCCAGCCGTCACATAGCCGCGCGTCTGGTCCTGAAAACTGCCCGGTGACGTGTAGGTCACAGTGTTGAACCAGCTCTCGGCCCAATTTTGCGCATGGGCCGGTCCGGCTATGCCAAAGGATGCGAAAAGACCAATCAGTGGGATAGCAGCACGCGTTAAAGAACAAGACATGGCGGAAATCCTGTGGTTGTGCGAAGCCATGGACCGCCATTTCCAGGGTTTCGCGGGAAGGAGAGGAGTAAAGTCGATAGCCTCGTGAGGTTTGAGCGCCGCAAACGAGGATGAAACAACAATGCAAATCGGGAATGCAATTCCACAAATGCAATGTTGGAAGGGGTACTCGACACAGCATCATACAGCGTCGAAACAGGAGACGAGTGCAGCTCTCGACCCTGGAGGGCGGACTTGCTCATGGCCGAGCCCTTTGTTTCTCCGTGGGCGATTGCAAAGGTGCGGCACCGACAATCCCGGTGAACCGTGCCATCGCGCGAACGCCGACGTCCGGCCGCACACCGGTCATCATCTTGAACGCGAGATAGACATTGCGCGCGAGATTGGCGCCATGATCGGTGCCGATCGCTATCGGAATGACCCGGTTCGGATCATTCACGGGCCGAACCCAGGCGACCGGGTGCCCGACCCAGGGCAGGCCGAGCCGGCCTGAGCGAAGCAGGGCTTCGTTGCTCCCGATGGTTCTCACCTGCCAGCCATATTTGCGATGGAGGACATCGAGCTTGGCCCAGAGGTCAGCGCAGGGGATACAGTTTCGCGCCGTGCTCATTTCGATGACGAAGGCGGGTGCTTGTCCGCGCAGCGTTTCGGCAAAGTCGGGTGGAAAATCGCGTGTTGCAGGGACACGGCGGAGCCATGTCTGCATCGCGGTAGGGCTGGCGACCGGGTGAATCGCTGCGCGCATCGCGTCCTCGTGTGTGACCGGCCGGGCTTGTGCTATCGAGCTGGTGGCGAGACAAAGCGATGACGCGGCTATAGCTCTCATCTTGACTGTAAGGATATATATCCTTACATAGCGTAGGCATGAAAGGAAGCGAGCCATGACCAGTCTAACCGTTACGGCCAAGGGCCAGATTACGCTCAGGAAGGACCTGCTGCAGCATCTGGGCGCCCGTCCGGGTTCTAAGCTGGAAATCGACAAATTGCCTGGAGGCGGGATCAAACTGACCCCTGTACCCGCGAAGGGCAAGATTTCCGATTTCTGTGGTATCCTCAAGCGAGACGGCCAGAGATCGGTTTCGATCGAGGAGATGAACGAGGCCATTGCAAAGGGTTGGGCCGGCGAACCGTGAAGATCATCGCCGACACCAATATCCTCGTGCGCGCCGCGACCCAGGATGACCCTGTCCAGGGGCCGCTCGCACGCCGGTTGGTAACCGAGGCCGGACTGGTCGCGGTCACGCTCCCCGCTTTGTGCGAATTCTGTTGGGTGTTGCGTTCGGTCTACAAATTCAGCAACGTGGAAATCGGTACAGCCATTCGCCTGCTGGTCGAATCCGACAATGTTGCGCTCGACCGCCAGGCGGTCGAGGATGGACTCGCGATACTGGACGCGGGCGGGGACTTTGCCGACGGCGTGATTGCTCATAACGGCCAATGGCTTGGCGGCGAAACTCTCGTCTCTTTCGATCAAAAGGCAGTCACCCTGCTCAGAAAGCAGGGCGTCAAGGTCATGCTGCCGCAATGAAGGCATGATCGTTCCTGTCACGATGCGGATCGAGGATGTGGTCACGGCGTCGACTCCGTAGCTGGAGCGGCCAGATCGCCACCGAACATGCCGCTTGTCTGGCTGCGCGGATCGCTCGCTGCAACCGGACCGAGGCCCAGCGCATCGAAGAAGCCGCCTTCCTCGCCTGCTCCCGTCATGAACTGCTCGGGACGAATATCGCCGGTCAGCAGACGCACCGCCTGATAAGCCATTTGCGCGAGACTGGGGTATGCTTCGACGCCGCTCGCGATTATCATGCGCTGCTCGCTGTTGCGGCGGATGACCATGGTCGTGGGCGTCACCTCGACCCCGAAGCGTGCCCCGACCTCGGGACGGCGGTCGAGATCCATCATTGTGACCTGCCATCCCATCTCCTCCCGGAAACGCTGGACGATCGGCCATTCGACCCGGCAATAGCCGCAACTCGCACGGCTGAACATCACCAGCGCGAACTCATTGGCATGGGCGCGCAGATAGCGCCGGCGCACATCATCCTTGTGGGCGAGCAACTGATCGCGCGCGTCGCCCACCATCGGGTTGGAGGACTTCGAGTTGAGCTCGGGATGCTGCAACATCGCAATCTGCGTGACGCCTGCGAACGCGCGGGCCTTGCGCCGCGCGAAATCCTCCAGCCTCCAGAAATCGGCCACGGCGTCGACCGTGAGCACCGTCGCCGCATAATCGCGCTGCTGTTCTATGAGCTTGCGAATGCGCGGAGGCGTCCAGGTCGCGAGCTGCGCCATCGGCGGAATGACGGGCTTTGTAAGCTGTTCCTCCCGGCGGTCATCCGGCTCGGCAGGTTTCGGTGTTGGCGCATACCACCAATAGCCTTGCCGCACCGAATCGTCCCGGGTTTGCGCCAGGCAAGGGGTGGGCAACACGAAAGCCACAGCTATGACGAGCGCGCGCTTCACAGCACCCGCTCCATTCGCGTGAGCCGGGCAATCGCGACAAGTCCGTAATAGCGGCTGTCAAAACCGCTCGCATGGGTTGAGCCGACATAGACGAATCCGGCCGGGATCAGCGCCTGGCGGGGATGGTAGTGCTCAAGCCGCTGCCCGTTGTGACCACGCGGCTTGCTGACGCCGAGCAGCCTGCCATTGCAATAATAATAGCCGTCCCGCTCACCTGGCGTCATGGACGGCCTTTCGATCATCGCAAGACGGTCGCCCGGCATGCACAGCGCATATTTGGTGACCGGCACTGGCCTGGGTCCGGCGAGAGGATGGCTCAACATGAACGACACAAGATCGCCGCGATGAATGGGTCCTGGATCGGCGCGCACCGCCCATGCGTCGATCGAGGGGCTCATCACCCAGGTCACTTGCGGTATCGCCCACCAGGTAAGGAGGCCGATCGGCAGCACGATGCAATAAACCTTGAAGAGCTGCTCCGGTCGTGGCGGCTGCCCAAGGCCCGATGCGCCGAGTGCCACCGCGGCGCGCAATGGCAGCAGCTTGATCTCTTGTCCTGCCTTCTTACCGAGCGTCCAGGCGAACCTGAGCATCGCGCACCTCCTTCCGGCCGCCAAGGCGGCCATATTCTTCGAGCAGTCCGGAAAGCGCGGCGTCGCCATAGACGATATGGGCGCCACGCGGGCTATTCTCCTCGCGCTCGCAATAGGGCAGGGTGGGATCACCCGGGATCATCGCCAGCGCCGGTACGCGCGTGACGCCATGCTGGCGAAAGACGATCGGATCGACGATCAGTTGGACATTGCGCATCGCGCAGGCCGGACCTTCGCATGCCGAATCGAGCCGCAATATTTGCGCCGAGAGCTTCGCCATTGGCCCCACTGTGGTGAGACCTCCCGGCATTCCGCGAAACGCCATCACGCCACGGGCTTTCTCGAGCTGGGCCGCATAGGTGCGCAGGACCGCGACCGGCATCGACGAAGACACGAACAGTACGGGCACCCAGCCCGGCTTTGCTGAGGACATCGCGCCTTTGGCAAGCGCCTGCATGTCGGGCGCCTCGAGCCCCAGTGCCTCGCCCAATCGCTTCGCCATCGCGTCGCGCTCGCGGTCCAGCTCCGCCCGGCCTGCCTCCAGCGCGGCGCGGGCGCGGGCATCCATCTGCGGTGCGGCCACCCGGCTCTTCATCGCCTCGAACGCGCGGCGGTGCATTTCGGGATCGGGCGGTGGTGGAGCGGGAGGCGCCGTCTTACCGTTATCGGCCTCCTGAGCCGCGGTCGCGTCCTTCAGGCGTATGGCAGCGGCATCGCTCTGTGCCTCGATTTTCGCCTTGGCGCCAGAGGACGTGCTCTGGGCACATGCCATGACGGGCAGGCCAAAAATGCCGAGCGCCATGGCGAGGGGGAACGGCCACCGCATATCAGTTCCCGACCGTCTGCATATAGGCATCGATCCTGTCCTTCATGTCGACCTGGATCTGTCCCTGGGTGCGGGCCTCGATGTCCGCATAATATTCGGAGAGATCCATCTTGCTGAAATCGAGCGCCTGAAACTCCTCGGGTGTAAACCCGCGGCAAAAGGGGTGCTTCGCCGTTCCCCAGCCCAGTGCGTTGAACGATATGAGCTGCGGGCGTCCCTGTTCCTGGATGATGCGGCCAAGCTTGGTATTGAAGCAGCAATGACCGATCGATTTCTGCACGCAGATGCCAAGGATCTTCGAGCTGCAATATTTACCGATCTCGTGGCACATTTCCGAACCGCGCAGCATGCCGGTTTCCATGTCCTGTTGGTCGCAGCCCTGGAGCAGCACCTCGATCATGAAGTTGATCGCGAGGCTGATGGCGATCGATGTCGGGTCGATGCCCGCGATGATCGCATTGGCGCCCGCGCTCGCCGCCTGGCCGGCGGTCGCGCCGGCCTTGAACGCCACATAAGCGGCCTTCATGCCGGTGAACACACCCTTGGCGACCGCTATCTTGGTCGAGAGCGACGTGATCGATGAGCCCATGCCGTCCTTGACGATCTTCCCCTTGTCCTTGCAGCAATTCTGAAAGCTGGTCTTGAGCCCGGCTGGACGGCACCGCAGCGCGCGCCCTGAGAAGATTTCGATATTGGCGAGGCAGTTTCCGTTGGTGTCCACCGCACCATCGACCGGAACACCAGGGTCGTCGATAACCGGATCATCGACGATCGGGTTGGCGCCCGCGTCGATACAACTATTGGGCGAACAGCTGGGCTGTCCGCCCGCAGCCGGTGTTTCGCAGGCATATTGGGCGCCCAGCGGACAGGCATAGACACCGGGCGCCGTCACCGTGCAGGCAAGCTCGCCGATCGGACATTGCCATCCACCCGAGGCAGTCGCGGTGCAGCTTGCCGTCTCGCCGGGATCGGCGGCGTCGCCATTGCCGTTGAGGTCGACCGCGCACAGCAGCTGGGCGTGCGCAGGCGCCGATCCCATGCCCGCGAGACTGAGCACGAGCGCCGCAAGCGACACGCGCAAAGACAGGCGGCCACTCATGGCATAGCGCTCGTGCAGACCATGTCGGCTCCGGCAAGCCGCACCGATTGCATCATCACCACGGCTTCGGGAAAATCGTCGAGGCAGCCGCAGGCACTGACGATCTGCTCACCGGGCCCTGCCGGACAGTTGTTCGAAGCATCGCAGACATGATAGAAGGTGTCCCAGCCGGCCGGATTGTTCTGCTGGGCCGCCACGACCCCGGCGGGGGCGGCGGCTGTATTCACCTTCGGTGCACGGGTTTTACAGATCGCCTCGCATGCGGGCACCGGCGCCTGCGTGGGCAGCGAGAAAGGTGAGGTCGTCTGCGTGACGCTCCCGTCGCGCGCAGTCATCTGGTCGGCGAGCAGCGTCGCGGTCGAATTGTCGATGATATAGGCGCCGCGGCTCAAATCAGGCGGCGGCATGGCTCCAGTGTCGATGTCGCATTTGTAGCTTCGCGTGCGCAAGAAGAACTCGCGCGTCAGTTGCAGCGTGCAGGCACCGGTTCCGAACAGCCGGGTCTGCGGCAAGGGCCTGAGGCCGGTCCCGACCCCATTGCGGAAGGTCTGCACGCCATCGACATCCTCGTCGGACAAATGGCAGGCGCTATCTGTCGCATAGCCCGCACAGAGATCGACAAGCTGTTCCTGCGAACTGCAACTGCCATCCACGGTGACATGGATTTGCGCAAAGGCTTCCCCGCCGCCGCCAACGCCGGCCCGCAGCCACAGCTCATGATCGCCTTTGGTGAGCCAGGGTTTGAGATCGAGATTGGGCGTCGCATAGAAGGTTTTCTTGCGTTCGCACTTTCCTGGCGGGAGCCCAAGCGAGGTCCAGGGGCTGGGGCCTGACGCGACAAGGTTCCCGTCGATCCGCACCTGCGCCCAGTCATCGGCGAAATATTGCACCAGCCGCGCATCGACGATCCGCGCCGGATCCGCGACGTGGAGCGTCATCCTGAAATCAAAAAGCGTGCAGGAGCCGCCCGCCAGGCTGTTGTCGGCGGGCGAACCCATATAATAATCGACCATGGTGGTTCCCGTTCGCGTTTCGCCATAGCCCCCGGACGTTCGGCTGATGATGTCGTCGAGGACCGGCTCGACGATCGTCACCTGCCGCTCGATCGTGCAGTGGCGGACCTGCTGGGCCTTGCCGATCCCCGCAGGCGAGGATTTGAGGATCTGGAAGATGCTGTTTCCGGCGGCAAGCACTGCGGCATCGCTCTGGATCTGGGCGGGATTGCCGCGATAGCTGGTCTGGCCCAGGGTGGGACTGGATGCGCAGGAGGTCGCCTGGGCGCCGACATAGTCGATTACCGGGCCATTGACCTGGGCCTGGGCAACGCCGACACGCGGGTCGGCGGTGGTGAGCGCGCCGACCATGCCTCCGCCCAGATCCTTCAATATTGCGTCAAGATTGCCCCAGACGAGATTGGCGCCGCAGCTGTTGTTGACGCAATAGCAGCCGGCAAGCTCGGGCATCGCGACTTCGATGAGCTTCAGCGCCTTCGCCGTGTCGACGTCCCATTTGAAATAATGGCACTGGTTCCAAGTCCCCGGCTGGCAGGCAATGATCCCATTGGCGCAGATACCCGACACCGGCGCGGGCAGCGTGCCGGATATGTCGAAGCTGCCGTCGAAATCCCGGTCCTGCGATATCCGAACCGTTCCGATATCGCCGGTCGCCGACGGCTGGACCAGCACCTCGAGCAGGTTGACCGTCTTCTGGCAGCTTATGTTGGGAGTGAAGCTCTTACTGTTGTCTACTGTCGTGATCGGCTGCCCGCTCATTCCGGGCGTCACATAATTCTGCAACAACGCAGCGCTCGACCCGGTCTTGGCCTGCGTGGCGGCGGCTGCCGAGCGCGCCCTGCTGTCCATCGTCTGCGCCAGCGCGACTTGGGACATGCAAGTCCACATCAATGCAAGAAGACAGGCGCGTCTCATGGCTGTTCGCCCCATTGCGAAAGCCCGACTGCGCGAGATCCACGCCTGAGACGGAAAATCTCGCCTGATGGCGGGTGAGGCCGGCCCGACCGAAAAATTCTACAGATTGCCTGTCCGTCGAGGGTGGTCAGCGCGGCCGCCGCTGCGGCGCGGGCGAGGGGGGGTAGCCCTAGCCGCAGCGGGAGAGGGCCGGCCGCGCTGACCGGGGGCGAAGCGGCGTCGCGGGGGCATGGCGATACCGCTCCATTTTCACGCCGCAGCAAGCAGCCAGACTGGCTGTGGCGGGCAGACCGGTTTGATTGCACCGCGGCTGTGAAAGGGGTTCGAGGCGACCCGTCAGGGCGTTGAGATGCCTGCACAGCAGATCACCTTTTCGAAGAGCATGAATTGGGCATTGTCCTTGCCGGGCGCGTGTTTGCCCGAAGACCAGAGCGCGCCCGGGCGCCCGACATTGACGCAGGAGCCGCCCTTGACCGGCTCCATGAGTTGATATTTGTAGCGCGACTTGGTCCAGATCGGCGCGGCCTTGAACGAGCAGCCGTCGGCCGAGCTGATCGTCGCCGCGCCCAAACGTCCCATCATGAAGGTGCCGCGCGCGGCCAGACCCGCCCAGGCCTCGACGCTGTCGTCGAAATGGATGTCGCCCGCGATCGGATAGGCTGCTCCCCAGCTTCCCATGCACCAGAACAGCGGATCGATGACCTTGCCTGCGGCCGCGGCGGCGCTGTCTGCCATGCAAGCAAGACCCGCGGCAGGATTGCCGAACAATATGCCCTCGGGCTGGATGATCGCGCCCAGCGTTCCCGACTGCCAGGTCGGCAGCACCTCGGTGATGAGCGCGACGTCGAAGCCGTCATCTTCCAGGCACGGCAGATCGGTGAACATGTCGAGCATCGCCCAGACCGGCGAGATATAATAGTGCATCTGGGCGAACATCTTGCGGGTATTGGTGCCGTCCGAGATCGATGATTGGCTGCCCTGAAGCCTGCCATGGGTCGGCATGAGGTCGGCGCCCAGCGCCATCATGCAGCCTGGTTCGGTGACGATATCGATCATGCGATTGGGCGACCAGAAGCTGACCTTGACGCCGAACCAGAAAGTCGCGCCCTTGCGGCATGCGCAGAGCGGCTTGGAGGAGGATTGCGCATCGAGTTCCTTCGACAGCTTGTCGAACGTACCGATGCGCACACCGCCGATGGTGATCGGGAAGATACAGGTCCAGCGCACCTTGGTGATCGGATTGAAGACAGCGCCCGCCGGGCAGGACGAGGCGTGCGCGGCGCCTGGCCAGGCAAGGCTACCGGCGAGGCCGATAGCAAAGCTGATGATGAGCAGGGGCAGCCGCCGGCTCATAAAGCCACCTCCACGCGCAAAGCGTGCTGGCGTGTGGGGCTGGAAGCGAAACCGGCGGGGTAGCGGCGCAGCTTCCCCGGCACGAGCGTGCATCGGCCAAATATAGTGATTGCGGTTGCTCTGTGCGTACTTTCGACGTACAAGAGAGCCAATCGAATTATGGAAAGGAATGGGCGATGAATGCCCGGCATGACATCAATGCGGATATCGACGAGCGGGCAACCGAGCGCATGAATTTCCGCATGAAGCCGCGCGTCAAATTTGCCATCCAGCGCGCTGCGGCCTTGTCGGGAGTCGACGATTCGGTGTTCGCGATCAACGCCCTCTATAATGCCGCGCTCGCCACAATCTCGACCCATGAGCATACGACAGTGAGCGCAAAGGATTTCGCTGCGATCCTCGATGCGCTCGATAATCCCCCAGAACCGACCGAGCCGATGCGCAAGGCGGTCGAAGGATACAAGCAGCGCGTCACGAGCCGTTGATCCTAAACTTCGATGGCTGAGGGGGATTTGATCATCGAGCCGCTCGATACGAAGCGGCACGACAGACGCGGCTTCTCGTCCGGTATTGCCCAGGTCGACAATTATTTTCAGAAGACCGCAAACAAGCTGGTCAAAGCCGATAATTTGCGCGTCTACGTGATGACCAAGGCCGATGGCGACCTGCTCGGTTTCTACGGGCTCAACGCGCATAAGATCGACCATGTCGAACTGCCCGACAGTTTTGCGCGCTCCCGCCCTGGTCATGGCGACATTCCGGCTGTCTACATTCCCATGATCGGTGTCGACGCCCGCTATCAGGGCCAGGGCTTCGGAGGATTCCTGCTCGCCGACGCGCTTCGCCGGATTCTCGCCGCTTCCCAAATGGTCGGCGTTTCGGTTGCGCTCCTTGATATTCTCGATTGCGGAGACCCCGATCGCGTGGCGCGACGTCGTACTCTCTATCTCCGGTACGGCTTCCAGGCCCTGCCGGATGCGGAATTGCGGTTGTTCATGCCAGTCGCATCGATTGCCAAACTTCCTTTCTAGGGCGGTTACGTGATCGGGAATGGGCCGAAGGTTGCTCATGGCTTCACCCTCTCCGAGAGCTTCCGGCTCTTTGGGGCAAATTCAGTCAGGACAAGATGCTGACCAACCTGGGCGACGATCACCGGAGCGACGGTCAGGCCCAGCCGCTCCTTGACGCGCTCCTCCAGAATAAAAAGCGG
>JBFXHW010000078.1:0-9901 GCA_050176605.1 Sphingobium sp.
TCCTTGAACCGGGTCAGGAAATCGGGTTCGTCATGTGGTCGTGTCCGCCCGAGGAACAGGCAGGCGAGAGCTGGGATCACTGTCATCGCGACCAGCAGCGAAGCGAACGTGGCGAGCAGGAAGGCGAGCGCCAGCGGGCTGAAGAAGGCGCCCTGAAGGCCCGTTAGCAGCAGGATCGGCAGGATCGTGAGGCCAAGCACATAGGTGGCGTAAACCACCGGCCCACGCACCTCGACAGAGGCACGCTCGATAACGAGGCGGCGATCCGAATCCGGATCGCTTTCACGCAATCGGCGAACGATATTCTCGATATCGACGATGGCGTCGTCAATTACCACGCCCAGCGCCACGGCAAGCCCACCCAGCGTCATCGTGTTGATCGACTGGCCTGCCAGATCGAGCACGATCAGCGCCGCTAACAAAGACAGCGGAATCGACAGGAAGGTGATTGCCGCCACCCGTATGTCGCGCATGAAGAGCAACAGGATCACGCCGATCAGCATCGCGCCGATGATCAGATCGCGCTCGATTCCGCCCAAAGCCGTCTCGATGAAATTGGCCGGGCGGTGGAGCGCGGGATAGACCGTGATGCCCTGCGCTGCGAGCGCGGGTTTCATCTCGTCAAGCGCTGCTTCGACGGCGAGTGTCGTATCCAGCGTATTGGCGCCATATTGGCTCGACAGGGTGAGCAGCACGCCGGGCTTGCCCATCACCAGCGCATCGCCGAATTTCGGCGCTGCTGCCTCCACGACGTGCGCCACATCGCCGACACGGACGGCTCCGCCCCTGCCAGAGGAGGGAATGACAGCGTTCGCGATGGCTTGCGTGTCGATTCTGCCGCCGTCGGGCACAATCAATATGCGTTGTTCGGGCGTATCGGCAAAGCCGCCGCCGCGTGGAGTGACAACTCCGTTTACCGCGCTCGCCAGTTCTTCGAGCGATATGCCGCGTGCAACCAGAGCAGAGGGCCGCACTTGCGCTTCGATGCGCCGCTCTTCTCCTCCGAAGATATTGGCGCGCGCTACGCCCGGCGCGGCGAGCAGGCGTGGTCGCACCTGCCATTCGACCAGATCGCGCAGTTGCATCGGGCTCAGCCGTTCGCTGGTAAACCCGATCTTGAGCAGGTCCATGGTTGAGGACACCAGCGGCGTGAGCACCGGCGCGGAGACCCCGACGGGAAGCTGAGCCTTCACATCGCCCAGCGCTTCGGCCACCACCTGGCGTGCGCGATAGGGGTCTGATCCTTCCTTGAAAGTGATGCTGATCACCGAAAGGCCCTGTATCGACTCCGATCGAACCGTCTCCACGCCGTTCGCGCCGTTGATCACCGCTTCAAGCGGACGCGTGACCATCGATTCGACCTGCGCGGGCGTGAAACCCGGCGCCTCGGTCTGCACATTGGCTTGCGGCGGCACGAAGTCGGGGAATACGTCATAGGCAGCCGATTGCACCGTCACGATGCCATAGATCGCTAGCAACACCGCGCCGAGCAGCACGACCCGGGGATGGCGCACCGACCCCCTGACGATGGCGGTGAGCATGCGCTATTCCTCCCCTTCCGCTGGGGCGCGGCGTTCCAGACCGAACAATGTTCCCGCGCCCGACACCACAACCTTGTCACCGAGTGCGAGGCCAGAGGACGCGAGCCAGCCATCGGGAACGGCGCGAGCGTCCTTCAGCTCCACACGCTCATAATGGCCGTCCTCTCCTGCGCGATAGACCCACATTGCGCCATCCGCGCGCAGAATTGCCGAACGCGGAACGACGACGCCGCTTTCGCCGTCGCCTGCGGACATGCTGGCGTCGAACACCTGTCCGGCACCCAGGCGCTGGGCGGCCGGTCCACGCACGATGGCGAGCGCGCCGCTGGTCTGAAGCTGCGCGTCTGCGGATGCGGCGGGACCGAGGACGCGCACGCCGGTTTGGAAGCCGCTTCCGATCACGCTGACGCGGGAACCGGGCGGAGGCGGACCGCCCGCGAAATCAAGCCGCACCAGTGCAGCTCGACCCGCCGACGCATCGCGCAGAAATCCGTCGAGCGCGCGGCATCCCAGCCGTTCCAGCCCCGCGCCATATTCGAGCGCGACCCGGCGGCAGGCGAGTTTCAACTTCTCTGTGTCCGCCGTTTCCTGAGCGCGTGCCTGCTCGACCGCGCGAACCGAGGTGCTGGTGTCGGCTGCGAGCAACGCCTTTTGCCGTGCCAATTCCTTGGTGGAAGCCGCGTCCGCCGCTACAGCGGCGCGATATTCCGCATTGATTGCGGCCAGGGCCGACAGGTCGAGCGCGCGCGCGTATCCAGCGCGGACGTTACCGGCCGAACCGGCGGCAAGTGGCGCAACCCTGATGTCTGCCCGCTTCGTGGTTTCCGCATCCGCCTCGACCGTGCCAAACGGTTGCTCGCTGGCCATGACCTGCTCTTCAGCCTCATTAGCGCCGCCTCCCGGCATCAATAACGGCATGGCATAGATTGCCGCCGTTGCCAGAACCGCGCCACCGAGCGCTGCCGCCGCCCCCTGCCACAACTTCATCGCACCGCCCCCAATGCCGAGACTGTCATCATCATTTCCGGTCCTTCCAGCGGCCTGCGCAGCCCGTCTTCCAGCATGGCTTCGGCGGTTTGCATGCGCGCCAAAGCATCGATTTCGCGCATCCGCGCATCGAACAGCGCTCCTTGTGCATCGGCCCATTCGATCCGGTTTATATCGCCCAGTCTCAGCCGGTCGTCCGCGCGCTTGGCGATCGCCTGCGCGACGGGCAGATCATGGTTCCTGAAGTCTTTGAGCGCGGCAATTGCCTGTGCTCGTTCGACCAGCGCTGTATCGATCGCACTTCCCGCCAAGGAGACCACCGTTTCGAGATGCTGCCCCGCTTCGTCACGGACCTTTGACGCGGCGGTGATTGCGTGGCGGTTGAAATCAAGCGGCGGCAGTGCCAGGCCAAAGGATAGTGGCAGCTTCACCAACCCCCGCTCCCATGTGTAGCCGGGCGACACGGTCAGCGCGGGAAACTGCTTCGCGATCTCCCCGCGATAGGCTGCATCGGCGCGATCATAATCGGCGAGTGCCTTCAAAACATCGGCTCGTCCGGTGATCGCGGCGACTCGTGCTGCCGTATCCGCATCGAGAGCGTCCGGCGGCGCGTCGAAATCCGTCCAGGTCCATTGACGTTCGATCAGCGCGGTTGCCGGAACGCCGAGAATGGCGGCGAGCGCTTCCCCGGATTGCGCGAGCTGGCTCCTGGCCAGCGCGAGGTCGCGCACTGCCGCTTCGCGGGAAAGCCGCGCCAGTTCCCGTTCGCTGTTCGACGCATCACCATATTCCAGCCGGTTATCGACCGCCGCAAGTTGCCGGTCGCGCAGAGACAGCGTCGCCTCGTCCACCTTGATACGTTTCAGTGCGATGAAATAGTCGACCAGAGCGCGCCGCGCAGCCATGCGTTCGGACCAGACGATCTCCGCGAAATCATAGCGCGCAATGGCAACGGCGCGATCGGCTCCGCGTAGCCGGGCGCTTCTCCTGCCGCCGATGTCGAGCGGCAGATCGATCGCCCCGCCGATCAGCCAGGGCGAGGATGTCGCAGGGTCGTTCGCATATTCGCCCATGAGGGTCAGTGTCGGCGCGACAATATGCCGCTCTGCCTTTGCCTGCGCCTGCGCGGTCGCTACAGCCGCTCTTGCTGTCGCCACCTTTGGGTCGTGGGACAGGATCGCCGCGAGCAGCCAGAGCCGGTCATTTTCGACCGGGCTCTTGGCATCGGGCGCAATCCGGTTCCGCATCGCTTCAACGGCGGGTGCATCAAGTATCCGGGTGGCGCGGGATTGCGCGACCGCCGGAAGATCGACTGGCCGTGCCTCATATTGCGCGCAGGCGGACGAGAGCAGCGGCAGCACGGTTGCCGCGTATCGCTTCCATTTGCGCGACGCGCCCAATGCTCAGATTTTCAGCTCGACGCTGAGCATGATCGCCTGCGTCTCATAATAATTCTCATAGAGCGCATCGAAGCCGACGCCTTTGACGCGCGTCTTGGTGCCGAAGGTGTTGAAGATGTCGGTGGCCGACAGGCTGGCCTTGATCCGGTCCTTGTCAAAGGTGTGGGAAAGCGAGAAATCGACAGACCCCCGCGCCGCCTGCCTGCCCTGCGCGATGTCACGTGCGGCATAATAGACGCCATTGAGCTGCGCCTTGGTCGACTTGCCGAGCGGGGCTTCTACCCCCAGCTTGCCGTCCCAGGTGAAGTCGCTGGTCTCGGGCAACGTCAGGCTGCGCACATAGGGGAAGAGCAGCGTGATCTGCGCCGGGTCGCGATGGATGCGGAAGGCGTTGAGGCTTGCATTGACCTTCACGTCCTTTGCCGCCTTCCAGTGAAGAATCAGCTCGCCGCCCGTGTTGCTCGCCTTGCCCGTGTTCGCGTAGATCTTGTTGATGATATTGTAGGTCGTGTTGGTCTGGTCGATCGCATAGATGCGCTGATAGGCATCGGTGATGGTGCGGTGATAGAGCGCCAGTGACGCGTTGAGGCCGCCCCAGTCCTGCTGGACCGACGCCTCGTAGGCAGTCGTAAATTGCGGCCGCAGATAGGGATCGCCGACCTTCAGCAGCTCCGGATCGTCATATTTGGGGAAGACGCGCAGCTCCGGCTCGCCCGGCCGGTCGACGCGCCGGTTGTAGAACAACGAAATGTCGGTGCCGGTGCCCAGCTTCCTCGTCAGCCGGACATTGGGAAACAGCCGAAAATAATTGTAGCTGTCATTGCGCGGATAATAGATGTTGGCCGGGTCGAGCGTGTAGCTGACGTTAGTCTGCTCGGCGCGCAGACCCGCTTCTATCGTCAGCGCGCGGGTTTCCCGCACCAGATTGACATAGCCTGCGTAGATATTCTCTTTCCAGTCGCTGGTTTCGCCAAGGCCGGGATAGATGATCGACATGAAGCCGGGTTCAGTCAGATAGGTAACCGGTATCCAACGGAACTGGACTTTCGCGCCGATCTCGATCCGCCCGTTGCTCATCGGCCGGACATAATCGGCCGAGACCGGCACGGTGTTCTCATGCGCGATGATGTGCGTGAGGTCATTGCCAGTGCGGACCGGCGATACCTCATTGAGCGCATAGGTCTCGTCCTCCCAGCCGCGAATATATTCGGCGCGGACAGACAGCGTGTGTCCCGCCTCGGCGAAGTCATGGCGATAGTTGACCGCTGCCGACGCATGGCCGGTCTGTTCCTTCTCGCGCCAGAACCAGTAGCGCGTGAGCGTGTTGGTTGTCGTTTCGATAAACGGCACCTGCGCGCGATCGATATGATTTTCGAGGTCGAACACCCCATTTATTGAGAGCGTGTCGCTGTCAGAAAGGCGCTGGTCGGTGCCGCCTTTCAGCACATATTGCTGCTGCCTGCGGTTTTCGGGCACCTGGCTGACGAGAATGCGACCGTCGTCATAAGTGCGCGTGGTAAACTCGTTATTGGGCAGCTTGCGCTGGACCAGCACTTCGCCCTGCAAATGGTAGTCGGCACTGTCGCCGTTGCGGGTAAGGCTGAAATAGGGTGCGATCTTCGGCGTCCAGCCAAAGCTGCCGAGCTGCGTCGGCAGGTCAGGCTTGCGGCGGCCTAGCGCACCGAACCCACCCTTCAGGCCCACATGGCCCGACCAGCCATATTTCTTCTCTGACCGCATCACGATGTTGATGATGCCCGCGCTGCCCTGTGCCGCATAGCGGGCCGACGGGTTGTTGATGATGTCGATCCGCTCGATATTGGATGCCGGGATGCTGTCGAGGCTGGTCTGGTTGCCGATGCCGGTAAGCGCCGAGGGCTTGCCGTCGATCAGGATCGTCACCTTTTCGCTGCCGCGCAGCAGCACCTGCCCTTCGCGTTCGACCGTAATACCCGGCAGGCTCTTCATCGCAGAGAGGACCGAGCCGCTCTGCGCGAGTGCGTTGTTCTCGATGACGAAACTGTTGGCGCCGGGCGCCAGCGCAACATCCTGCGTGCGCTCGCCGGTCACGACGATCTGCTGACCGGAGGGCGTCAGCGCGATCCTGCCGAAGTCCAGCGCCGTCGCCGTCTCGCCCACAAGCACCTCGCGGGTTGCGCGCTCATAACTGGTCGCGGTGACGACAAGGATGTAGGAACCGGGTGCCAGACCGCCGACCGTCACGTATCCCTCGCTGTTCGACGTCGCCACGGCCACCGGCTCTTCGTCTCCCTTGCGTTCCAGCACGAGCGCTGCCGTAGCGATCGGTGCGCCGGTCACCGCGTCGATCGCCTGGGCGGAGAGGATCGCACCTTCGCGCGCCATCGCTCGTGCGGCGCCTACCGTCGAAGCGGTGAAGACAAAGGCCAAAAGGGAAGCAGGGTGCATGGGTTCAGGTCTCCTGTCGGTTAGGCGCAGGAGACGGGCGCGGAATGTCGCGCCTTGGCATGCTCATCGAAACGGGGAGCCCCTTCGCCTCCATGGGAGCAAGCGTGGGCCGGTTTCGGGCCACCGATCAACGGAAATCCGTGAAAGCCCCTCGAAGGTTACAGCTTTTCAACCTTAGAGCCGGAAAATCACCTTGACGGCAAGGCCGGGCCTCGCATCGCCGAGAATAAGCGCTGCTCCGTGTGCCGTCGCAATCGATTGCACCATCGCCAGCCCCAGCCCATGACCGGGGCGCGAGCGGCTCGCCTCACCTCGCCCGAATCGTTGGAGCGCGAGTGCGTGTTGAGATTCGTGTATGCCCGGTCCATCGTCCGCCACCGACAGTTCGGCGGCACCCTCATGGGTTTGCGCAAGAGCGACGATGATCCGCGAACCGGCGGGCGTATGGCGCAGGCCATTTTCGATCAGGTTTGCGATGATCTGACCGATCAGGTCTTCGCTCCCCTTTACGGTCAGGTCGTCAAGCTGTCCGATTTCCAGTCGATGGCCGCTGTCCTGTGCCGAAGGACCATAATTCTCGACGATCTCGCCGATCAAAGGCGCCAGCGCCACTGGCTTGAACCACTGCTTGATACCGCCCGCTTCGACCTCTGAAATCCTCAGCATCGTTGCGAACAGATTCAGGATTTCGTCCATACGTTCAAGCGCGTCGGCGATGGCTTCCGACTGTGCTTCGGCCTCTTTTGAATGGAGCGCCGTTTCGAGTTTCGCGCGCAGCCGGGTCAACGGGCTGCGCAGGTCATGGGCGATATCGGCGGAAACATGGCGCAAGCTGGCCATCAGGCGACCGATGTGATCGAGCATCTGGTTGAGCGTCGCCGACAACTGGTCGAATTCGTCATTCGCCGCGCTTATTGGCATCCGGCGTGTGAGGTCTCCCTTGATGATCGCCTGCGCCGTTCCGTCGACCAGGCTCAGGCGGCGGTGCAGTGTCCGGCCCGACAGGATTCCGCCCAAGACTCCGATGACGATCACCAGGCCGAAGCCGGCGGCGGCGATCAGCAATAATGTCCGCTCCGTTCTGTCCATCGCCGCTGTTTCGCCGATCACCGCCAAGGTCGATCCATCCTGCAACGTCATGCGCACCACGCGTGCGGGCTCAAAATGCCCATCGGTGGCGCGTAGCATGGTGTCGCCGATGTCTTCCGGCAGGCGGGTTATCGACGCACGGCCCGCCAGTCGCTTTCCGTCTGGGCTGTTCAGGAGATAGCGGCCATTGCCCGGTATCGCATCGAACGCGACGATGTCGGCGATAAGAGCCTCGCGACCCTCGCGCTCGTCGGCATGCTCTAATGCTACCAGTTCGTCGCGCAACCGGTCGTCGAGCGTATGACGAAACGCGTTGCCGGTTAGCCGCCATGTCGCCGCGCCCACGACCAACGACACGATGGCGAAGCTGACCACGTAGAAGCCCGCGATGCGTATGGCGGTTCTGGTGCGCCGCTCAGGCATCGCCGCGTATCCTATATCCCTCGCCGCGCACGGTCTCGATCGCGTTCACCGCAAAGCCGGCGTCGAGTTTGGCGCGCAGACGGCTCAGATGGCTCTCGACCACCTTGGTCCCCGGGTCGAAATCGAAACGCCATATGGCCTTTAGCAACATTGAGCGGGGAACCGGACGTCCGAAATGGCGCATCAACATGTCCAGGATTTCAAACTCACGCGGGTGAAGCGGGATATCGCGCCCTGCGCGGGTGACCTGTCGGGACATCCGGTTGAGACGAATGCTGCCCGCAACGCTGATGCCGCCATTGTCGGGCTGGCGCGACCGACGGCCGAGCGCCTCCACCCGCGCCAGCAACTCGGCGATAGCGAAGGGCTTGACCAGATAATCGTCAGCACCCGCGCTCAAGCCGGTGACGCGATCCTCGATCGATCCCCGCGCAGTCAGCATCAGGACGGGGGCATCGACGCCCGACTTTCGGAGCGCGGCGAGCAGCTCAATGCCATCCAGCGACGGCAGCATACGATCTAGAACGATAAGATCGAAATTTCCGGTCTCCGCGATCTTCAGCCCCTCGTGGCCGTCGCCGGCCATCATCGCATCGTGGCCCTGACCCTTCAAACCCGCGCGGATATGCGCGGCTATCTCTTCGTCATCCTCGACGATCAGGATATGCATGGAATGCCATTGCTCTCTATTGAGGGGCTATGATGTCATAAAGAATGGATGAGGCCAATGGAGCGGCAGAAATGACTCAGGCGGTCGTCAAAGGCCAGCCTGATTGAGAAGGTCGCCCGGTTTTCTGTTCAATGCATTCGCCACCCGGATCAGGTTCAATATCGAGACGTTCCTCTCGCCGCGTTCGATTTTGCCCATGTGCGACCGGTCGATTTCCGCGAGGTCCGCAAGGGCTTCCTGAGAACACCCCTTACCCTTTCGAGCAGCACGGATCGCTGCACCCAACTGTCTGAGTGCTCCCTGTTCGTCCACCTTGCCAGAGATACGGGCCATGGTCGGAGCGTGAACCGATACCGATTCCACAACCACGGTATTTACGACCCTTTTCAAGTTCGATAAGTGGCCTGAAGGCCGAAACTGAAGGGGGACAGGGGATGGAAGACGAAGAGATCAAGATCAAGGCCGTGAACAAGCGCTATAAGCGCATGAAGACGGCGCTCGGCTGGTCTGCGCTGATCGCGACGATTGGGGACAGGGCAATCGCGTCGGCCATGATCGGCCATATGCGAACAGGTATCAATGTGCTGCTTTTCGGTGTAATCGCCCTCGTCATTTTCTATTGGATGAAAGGACCGATCTTAACTGCGGACACGTCGCATTTCGCGTGGCGCGGGCGGTCACCCTGGCTGTGGGTTTTCTGGTCAGTTGCCGGCGTGCTCATTATCGTGCTCAATCTCCGGTACGTCGGACAGCCGTAAAGCGCGGCGATGATGCGAACGCTCGGAACATCAAAGAAATGGGCACGATTGAGATTGCACATTTCGATGAAGCCGATCATTCCTGATAGCTATTTCAGTGACATTCAGAGGGAATAATGCGGATAACGAAGCTGCGGATAAAAGGATTTGAGTCCTTCTCAGACTCGGACGAGTTGCATTTTGGCAATGGCATAAATTTGATCGTTGGCCAGAACAATGTTGGCAAAAGCGCCATCCTTCGCTCCATGCTCTTTCCGCTTGCGAATCATCGCCACCGGACTGACACGAAATGGGCAGAACATGAACTTCCGGCTCCCAAGGTCAGTATGATGATCGATGTTTCCGGCGCAGAGGTAGCATCGGGAATACTTCGGTTTGGAAGAGATATACGAATCCCTGTTCCTTCAGAACAAGGAGCAGCCAAATTTTTGCAAGATTTTTGGGCTAAGCCATCAATTATTTTCGACATTACAATTGTTGCCACTAATCATTTTCGACAGACTTCATATCCGTCTCATGGCCTGTTTGTCTTGGATGGCAACAATCAAATATCATTTCGCGCAAAGGGCGAAAATGGCGAGATATCAATCAACGGACCGCTATATG
>JBFXHW010000079.1:0-9830 GCA_050176605.1 Sphingobium sp.
CCGAGTGGCTTGCGAAGGGCACCCCACCGGCCCAGTTGGAGCGACGGCGGACGCCGGAAGGCGAAGTGCTCGAGGTCGTGCGCTACGAAGCGGTTTGCCCGATCTGCGGCTCGACGCTGCAGCTTGCGGATGGGTCCCCGGAGCGTCCGGGGCGCACCGTGGGACGCTGCATCGATGCGCCCCGGGAGCATGTGTTCAGCTATGACCCCGTGTCCCATGAGGGGAGCCGGTTGACGTAGCCCGACACAGGGTCTTCCATACAACTAACATTTACCCGTAGTTGCCGCGGGGCGTCCGGCCGCGTGAACCAAGCGTTGCGCTTCTTGTGTGGCGGTATTAGTGGAGATCGAGTGAACTTCGCGCGGATCTGCGTGCCCGGTTTTCCCCGCGCACGGGAGCCAATTCCTGTCGGGCCGGCAGCTTCACAGCTTTTGGATCTCGCAGGCGTCAAGAATCTTCTTCCCGAGCGATCGAGTAATTTCGCGGACTTCAGTCATGGCATGGTTGGTGCCGACGATTTCCGCGTGAGACGCGTCGTCAGGCTCGGGGGCCTCCATGACGCAGAGCGTTGTGGCCTTTTCATCGTCCGTCGCGGGAGCGCATGCGACTATCGTCGCCACTCTTACACGTGCGATGCCTTCGACTCGACGTGATGGATTGTCGAGCTTTCGACGGAGCGTCTCGATTATTTCGGCCTCGGGAAGCACTGAGGTTCGGTTCACCGAGACACATCTTCCCTTGAAGGCGCTTGGGGTTCCCCTCTGTAACTCATTGTCCCAGAAGGGTTCGTGCAGCGCACGGATGACTGACTCAGTTTCGGCGACCAACGGCCGGGCCAAGAGAGCCTTGTCGCCCGTCGTCATCCGGCGGTGGCCTCATCGCGAAAAATCGGGAGGTTCCGAATCTGCTCTTCGTCAAACGGAATCGTGATGTCGGATTCCGATCTCTCCACATACACGTTAACTGCTTCGGGCGCTAACTCAATTTCGACGAGCGAGCCATCCGCCATCGTCCAATTCAGCACGACATTACCGTCAAGGGACATGAACAGCCCAACGTCATGAGTCGAAAGGTCGATCAATGACAGAAGTTGCATGAGCGAGGCAGTAGAACCCGGATCAAGACTCTTACCTCTGCCCCCATCCCAGCCATCCTCGTATTCCATAAATCGGCTAAAGCGCTCTGCCGCTCGTGCGCCAAGCTTGTTTCGGATCGTCTTGATACGATCACGCTGTGTCGTCTCCGCCGTGATTTCGCGGAACATTCGATCGACGGGGTCCTCATTGAGGCGAAACTGAAATCGTAGGGACGAAGAGGGCTCGGTGAGCGAATCGTCCATGGACGCTGGGACAAATCGCGCGCCACCCTCTCCGTGAAGGAAGGTCGACGAGAGTCCGCCAAGCGGCCTAACGACGATGCCATAATCCCTCGCCCAGATTGTCAACGCGGACTCGACATCCGAGCGCTCGTATATTGACGACTCAACGGATGGCCAGCCCCATTTCAGCGTGCGGAAAGGATCCTCTGACGTTAAGGAATGAGCCCAGTGTTCTAATCTATGCCGGCCCTCCAGTGAGCGGCTACCGTTCGAAATTCCCCATGTTGCCAACTCCTCCGGCTTGCCTGCTGGCGCGGCGATCGCAGTCATTCGTCAGCTCCCTCGGGTTGCATTTTTTCGCTGATGGGACTCGTCAGACTCACGAAAACACTGTGAATGACTTTCCGTGCGCTGGAGAACGCATCCATGATCTTCTGAGCATCCGGCGGTATGGGTTCTCGCAGAACGACCGAGATGTCCATCATGACTGCCCGTTGGTTGTCGAGCTTCCCCTCGGCGAAATGTGCGGTCATGGTGCCGAACGGTAGTGGGACTGCAAGTTGCAGTCCGGGTAGGATCGGCTTGCCGTCATGACACTGGCCAGTAATTGCCTCGGGCACCTGGATGCGAACATTTAGCGTGTCCGATAGAAACTCCATCGTCGACGCATCACCCAGGAGATCACCTCTGAATGCATTGATGTAGCGGAGCGATGCCAAGACAGGTAGCTCCGCCGCCTTTGGAAGCCGGCAATCAAGCATCGTGATGACTCCGGTTTCCACCTTGCCTTTGAACTCGTCCCAAGACGTGTAGGACGGTGGTGTCGCATTCGCAGAAAACATATTGGGGCCGAGTTGATAAACCGTTCCCTCCGCTGATCCCAACTTTGGACGCAATCTCACGACAGGGGCATGGGGCATCATTGGTGCCCCATATGGCACCACTCGCTCAACCGTCTCATAGCCGTTTGCGCCCATCTTTGCCGCGAACTTCATGAACATGGCGTCATACGGAGCCGAAACGTGGGGCATGACGGGCATCGGAACCCCCGCGACGGGGTCAATCATCTGCATGGGTTGCCAACGCACTTCGGCGATGATCTCCAGCAGCGGTGGCTTCTTGAAAGTCAGGCCCATGTTGTCCATCCTGCGCGGCGACCGCTGCGCGCTTAACTAAGCTAAGCGTCGTTGTCGCGATACATTTGTTCTAGGGTAGCGTCTTCTTCGGTCACGTCAAGGCGGCTTGGCGCAATCGGATACGTCCCTTTGGTTTGGCGGCGGGTTCAAGGCTTCTTGTCCGATCACGCATACTTCGAGACGGAGTCGTAAGGTATTTGGTGCGGCCCGGTATTTCCAGCCGTCTCACCGGTCAACAAGTCGCCGGTTGTGGGATTGGCAGGATTCCCGCAAGGGCCAGACGCAGTGCATTCGATCCTAAGACCACTCACCCCGGCGGCCGACTACGCGCGAGAGCGAAGGGCTTGGAAGGTATAAGGCGCTGCCGCCTAGTGACGCGAGAAATATAAGGCACGAAGGGCGCGCACATGACATGACCCTTATACCTGGCGCCACCCAAGGAACTTGCCAGTGCAGGAAAGCCTTCGGCGATGCGACGAAACAGGCTAAATCTCCACCCGCGGCGGTCTCGGTGGCCTGGCTGCGAGCTTCACCGAGCTGTCAGCAGATGACTCGAAGCTGCACGATTGCTGAACATCTGCTTCACCAATTTCGGCCCGCTGAAGTGGTGTGCAGGTAGGTCTGTAGGCTGTGCATGCGTGTGTCGTCCGGTCCCTTTGGACGCAGCCCACTCTGAAGGCGATGACCTCGACACGATTGCTCCCGGTTGCAGCAAGCCGGCTTCGGGGTCGTTTTGAGCGTGATCTCGATTCGGGCGATAACGGGTCGACCCTTATACCGGGGCCCAGACTCGTTGGAGATTCGTGGGTGGCGCATCAATGGATGATTGGACACGTTGACAATCCGGTCTCGTGCAGCGCCCCCGTTTGGGTCATCACCGCACTAGCTCGGAGGATCGGTGAGAGCGGGCTCGTGCGCTCAGGTCGGCTGCTCCCGGTGGTAGCACTGCAAGCCATGCTCCGGATGCTAGCAGTGATAGCTATGTTAGTAGTGCTAGCAATGGTTGCCATGCTTGTAGCGTCGGCAAGACCGTTCGGTGACGGCTATTTCGAGGCAGGAGTGAGCCTGTTTGCGATGCATGGGTGCTGATCGCCTATGCGGTCGGCGCCATAGCCGCGTGCAATTGGGGTGTGCAACCCTCCCCGTTCCCGACCGATTCGACCCTCTTCGGGCTTGCACTACTCAGCCGGCCGGGTGCCCGGGGATGGCTGTCGTCGTTGTTGGTGATCATCTCGGGGAACTGCCTCAGCAGATGCGGGCTGTAGAGGAACGAGTTGACGCTTGCCCCTAATCCGCGGCTCCCCGGATCGTTCGTGTGGCGGGTCATCGAAGCAGCGCATCGACGGGCTCAACGAGCAGGGTCACGAAAATCCCGCGATTGGCGCGCTTAAATCGGGTTAGACGTAGTTTCCCCTGCCCCCGCTCATGATCGACGCTCTGGCGGGCTTATAGACCCCTTGTCGGGGATTCTGTTTGCGCGGGTTTGATCGAGCTTCTCGCGAGCGATGATCGAGTGGGGGCGCGGGCCACTCGCAAGGGTCGAGTTGCGCCGCTCCTCGGTTCGCCCTGCGAGCCCGACCGAGCCATGATCCGCGTCCGGTTCGCCACCCCATCCAGTCCGCCAGCCGAATCGCTGCTGCATCGAAACCCGCATCCGTTGCTCGAGCCGAAGCGCTTCGACGATTGCCTCATGATCGGGCCGAACTGCCTGCTCTCGGGCCAAGAACTGACCTGAAGAATCGAACTCGGTCGGGGCAGGGCGCAGATGGGCTGCGAGCTCTCCCGGTCGAACTTCGACAGGAGAATGAAGATGGACGGACGCAAGATGCGCAAGGGCCCGCGGGTGCGGTATCCGGATGGCGATGGAATCGAGTCGATGCCGATGAAGCGCGCAGGGGTCTACCAGGTGCTCAACACCGCGACCGGTGCGGGCTACGTCGGATCGGCAATGGATGTCCGGTTCCGGTGCCAGTTGCACCGTGGAAGCATTCACCGGGGAAGCCATGACAACCGGCTGATCCGGCGCGATGCCCGCGAGCACGGACCCGGTGTGTTCAGGTTCAAGCTGCTGGAAATCGTCGAGGACATCCAGCTGCTTCGGTTCAAGGAATCTGAGTGGATCCGCTGGATGCAGGCAGACGGACCGGGTGCCAGCTACAACCTGATGATCGGCCAGAGCATGCTGCTCGAGTCCCGCTATCTGATCGCTGAACGGGTGCTGCTCGAGAGCCGGAGCTTCTGTCGGCTGCCGGCGGTGTCGAGGAACGACCCGGTGTCGGATGAGTTCCTGAAGACCTGGAGCCCGAACTACCTGCTTGATCGTCGGGGTTAGACGATCGCGATGCCCGATGGTTGCCTGCAAACATCGGGCATCGCAGGTGTTCGTCGATCCGCAGGTGTTCGTCGATCCGCAGGTGTTCGTCGATCCGCAGGTGTTCGTCGATCCGCAGGTGTTCGTCGATCCGCAGGTGTTCGTCGATCCGCAGGTGTTCGTCGATCCGCAGGGTTCTAGCTCCCGCAGGGTTCTAGCTCCCGCAGGGTTTCCCCGAACCGACGCCTCCCTGTTTCCCCGTCACTTGAGATCCAATGAGTTATGGAAGCAGAAAAGGAAGAAAAGTTAACTGTTACGAATTTGGGCACATTGTCCCGGCCCTCTACGATTATTTCTACCTCTATGGCGTATATCTACGTATAGGCGCGCAGAAAATGAGCGGAACCACTCTGAACTTCAGAGCTGGTGCGGGTTTCAGCTCATTTGGCAGATGGCCATTAGCCGGCTACAAGAACCCCCGCATGTTGTCGCGTAATGGTTCAGAGCTTGAGAACACCCTGCTTCTTCAGCCAGTCGCGACAGCTTCTCACTTTCCGCGCATTCCAGTTCGGCCCGTCGAGCATCGGGAGCAACGCCGCTGCGCTGGCGTCCGATTCATCCCGGGTCAGCAGCAGCGCTTTCATCACGCGGAAGATCGTCATCGGATCGTCGGGACGACGGCTATTTGCCCGCGCCAACGCGGAGCAAATCTTCGGCAAGGCCTCCTTCAAGGCTTCCCGGTCCCGGCGTTGCTGGTCGGCGATTGCCTTTGAACGACACACCGCCAGCTCCCGGGCGACCGATTCACTGATCCTGAGCTCAGCGGCGCGATCTGCACCGTCCTTCTTCGTCGAGGCCCACGCCGCGGCACGAGCCCGGTGCAACTGACCAGCCCCGTCGAGAAGCGATTGCATGCGTAGGCGGCCAGTGGCAAAAAGCCAGTGAAGATCGAGAACCCGCAGGTCGTTCGCAAGCGTCCGGGCCTCGGGCGCATAGACTTTCCCCTTCACAGGCGGCCGAGGGCGGAAGCCCTGGCGCAGGGAAGGGGGCTCCTTGCAGCGCTCGTTCAGCACCCATCCGATCGCGCACGCATCCAGTCTCCGTGTCGCGTAGACATCCGCCCTGCTCGCCGAGGCACCGAAGTCCGTCAGTGCCCATAAGCCTTCAAGCAGTTCTTCGGTCGATCGAGAGCGGGCGTGGGCGATTCGCGCGTCGAACTCGTCACCGTCGGGGAACCGATAGTCATCGACGCTCGATGTTGGCGCAGCTACGGCGGGTGCTCCCAGCATAGTCACTGCAACTGGTGTGGTTCCAGCCGGGAAAACTGTCGTGGGGGGTGCCAGCGATGTCGCGGCCGTGAGGGGCGACGCTTCCGGCAGCGTGCGCTTGCCGATGAGATGCGACTTATCGTCGGCCCGACTTTCACTCGGCGTAGCCAACTTCGCGCGCGGTCCTTCACGATGAGGATCGCGCTCCTCACCGACTTCGGGATTGGCGACCGCCGCGCAGTGGGTAGCCTGTGATTCCGTAGAAGGCGCATGCTCGTCTTGCAGTCGGGGCGCGGCGCTGTGCTCCATTGATGCGGGGGCCTCGCTCAGCTGCGGCGCGGCCCTCTGATTCCCGGCAGCTGCGAAGGCAGCAGACAGAAGCGACTCCTTGGTCGCGACGATATCGCCGCATGCAGTAGCAAGGGCGCAGCTCCTACATTCCGTCCGCCTGCCAGAGAAGTGCTGCATGCCGAGACAAGTCACCGTGCGTCGCTTCATCAAATACTCACCCGCCGACTCGACGCAGGCGGGGCGGGCCGCGCAGGACAGGCAGCTGCGATGCTCGAGGTCTGTGCGAGCGGCCAGTCGAATGGGATCGCCCAAGCAGGGAGGTGCAGACGGATGTTCGGCCCGGAGCGTCGTGACCTCACGTGGAAGCCAGACGGGCGGGGCATCGGGTGCCGCCAGCTCTTGCGCACCGACGTGGCCATCGTCCAGCTCTGCAAGTTCAGCGAGCAACTGGTCAAGATGGGGGTCGCCAGTGGTCATTTCCCCCGATTCTTCTTTTCTGTCTTCCATCGATCTTCAGTTCCCGGTGTTGGTCCTATTTTTCTCTGCTTGATAGCCGCGGAATTGACGTCACTGATCCCAATTCAATTATAGGTAGCGTGCCCCATCCGAAGCGCCTCGAGGTTGTGAGAACTTTGCTGGCTCGAAGACCGATTCAGGCGATGTTGCGGCGCGCGGCGATTCCTTCGCCACTCGGTTATTTGGGCCGACCAAGCTTTGTCGCCACCGCTTCCGGCCTCAGGTGCGTGTAGCGCTGCAGCATCCGGAGGTCCTTGTGCCCGGTGATCAGCGCGACCTCCATCAGATCCATGTCCCCGCGCTCGAACAACCGGCTCGTCGCCTCGTGTCGCAGGTCATGGAAATGAAGGGCCGCCAGGAAGGTTTCGTCGGCGTGACCGTGGTCAACTACCTCCCGCGCGAGATATCGTCTCCTGGCGCGTTCTAGTGCCCTCTGGAAGGCTTGCTGAATCGAGGTCGGGCGCAGTCCGAACACTTTTCCGTCTTCGCGCTTGGGAAGGGCCTCGAAGACCGCGATCGCATCGGGCGACAAGGGCACCCGGCGAGGCTCCCCGTTCTTCGTCGTCGGCAGCAGGGCGACGCGCCGTTCGAGGTCGACGTGCTTCCAGAGCAGCCCCGCGAGCTCGCTGCGTCGCATCGCGGTCGCCACCGCCAGCCGAACGATCGCCGCGAGTTCCTTCGATTCGGTTGCAGCGACGATCGCGGCAATCTCTGCATCGCTGACCCGTCGCTCGCGCCCCCGGGGACGCTTCGGCTTCGAAACACGGGCAGTGGGGAGTTCGCCCGGGTAGTAGATGCCCTTTTCGATGCCCACCCACTTGAGCACCCGGTGAAGCAGGCTCAGCTCAGCGATGACGCTCTCCGGGCCCACCTTCTTTGCTCGCATGTCCCGGTAGTGGGCAATGTGCATAGGCTGCAGCCGGGCGATCGCATAGCCGCCAAGGTGGGTCGACAGCGTTCGCAGTCGTGAAGGGTCGGAGCTCTGCCGCCGTTGACGGGGCACGACCTCGAGTCGAAACAGCTCGAGCGCTTCCCCGAGTGCCATACGCTCGGCCGGACCGCTGTCGATGAACACACCACGGGCGAACTCGGATTCGATGACCGCTGCCCATTTGACTGCGTCGGCCCTCGTCGTGAATGTCTTGCTCTTGGTCGGATATCCCTTGCGACGAACCTTGGCCTGCCAGCCCCCGGTGTCGCGTTTCGTGAAGGTCGCCATGGCGCCGTTGTCCCGGAAATGTCCCTGGAGCGCTGCGCATTGACTGCACAGCACATCAAGAACTTGATTTCCAAAGACATTTCGACCGTCTTTCCCCTGCTGACTACTGCCCTCCGAAGGCAGGGGTCGTGCGTTCGAATCGCGCCGGGCGCGCCAGAGATTCGGCAGAAGGCCCCGTCAGCAATGGCGGGGCTTTCGTGTTTCCGGGGTGCCGCCACCCGTCGGGTGTCGCCGTCCAACGTGCATGAATCACGCTCCCTGACGCTAGAATCAGGATTCCCACCCCTATCCGAGCGGGCGCCCCTGCCCGTTGCTGCCGTGAAACTCGAGCGGCGAATCCGTCCCAGCGTCCTCGCGGCCCTTGTCTACATCGTGCTCGGCTGCCTGTGGATCGCGTTCAGCGACGACGCGGTCCGCAAGCTGGGCACCGACCCCGACACCCTGACCTTCCTGCAGAACCTGAAGGGTTGGGTCTACGTCCTGCTGACGGCCATCCTGATCTACGGGCTGGTCGAGGCGCTGGACTGGCGCAATCGCAGGCTGCGCGCCCTGGACCGGCAGTTCCGGGTGAGCTTCCGGGAGAGTCCGATCGGCATTGCGCTCCTCGACCCCCAGGACCGCGTCGAGATCGCCAATCCGGCCCTGGCCGCACTCCTCGGCCGGCCGGAGAGCGCCTTGCGAGGCCGCACGGTGCCCGAACTGCTGGGCGATCGCGCCGTCTTGCCGGCCGGCGGCATCCGTGTGGAAGTCCCGATGCCGGCCGCCCCGGGGCGCGAGTCGCGCACCTTCGAGCTTCGACGCGCCGCCCTCGAAGCCCCGGCAGCCGGGCCGGCCGGCACCGAAGGCGACATCCGCGGCAGCATGCTGCTGGTCGAGGACGTGAGCCTTGCGCGCCGCGCCGCCACCGAGCAGCGCCTGGCCGCCGTGGCCTTCGAGACCCGAGGGGCCATCCTGGTCACGGATCCGCAAGGTGTCATCCTGCGCGTCAATCGCGCCTTCTGCGAGCTGACCGGCTATCGCGCCGAGGAGCTGATCGGGCGGAACCCGCGCATCCTGAAGTCGGGCCGGCAGAACGCCGAGTTCTATCGCCGCATGTGGGACAGGCTGCTCGAGACCGGCCACTGGGAGGGCGAGCTCTGGAACCTGGACCGGGCCGGCAAGCCCTATCCCCAGTGGCAGTCGATCAGCGCGGTGCGCGACGATCGCGGCGCCATCGCCTATTTCGTCGCGCACATCACGGACCTGACCGAGCGACGCGAGATCGAGGCGCGCATCGACGAGCTCGAGCACCTCGACCTGCTGACCGGGCTGCCCAATCGCCGCTCGCTGCTGGAGCGCCTGGCGCCGGCGTTCCCGGGCACGCCCTCGGTTGGGTCCTCGATTGCGTCCTCGGTTGCGTCCCCGGTTGCGTCCCCAGGCGCGCTGATGCTGATCGACGTCGACGACTTCCACGTGGTCAACGAGGGCCTGGGCGTGGGCACCGGCGACCAGGTCCTGCGCGCGATCGCCCGCGTGCTCGGGCAACTCGCCGCCACCGAAGGCCAGCAGCTCGCGCGCATCAGCTCGGACATCTTCGCCGTGGCCTTCATGCCGCCGGGCGGGGGATCCGGCGAGAGCCTGCTGCAGGCGGTCGGCGCCTTCGCCGAGCGCGTGCGCGCCCGGATCCGGCAACTCGACGAGGTACCCGCGGCAAGCGGCGCGCTCACCGTGTCGATCGGCGCGCATCTTTTCGATGCCGACGACCGCGGGCCGGCCGATGCGCTGAACCACG
>JBFXHW010000080.1:0-9784 GCA_050176605.1 Sphingobium sp.
CATCGTCACCGGCGAGGTGATCGTCGGCGCGAACATCTTCCGCGATCTGTTTGCGGGCATTCGCGACATCGTGGGCGGCCGGGCTGGCGCGTACGTGGATGTGCTTCAGCGCGCCCGCGAACAGGCGATCGGCGAATTGCGTATGCGCGCGGCGGAGATGGGAGCCAATGCGGTCGTCGGTGTCGATCTCGATTATGAGGCGCTGGGGTCCAACGGATCGATGCTGATGGTCTCGGCAACCGGGACGGCGATCACCGTCTGATGCCGATCGTCCGGCGTGCGACAGCCGATGACGCCGCGCGCTGCGCGCAGATTTATGCGCCCTTTGTATCTGATACCGTTATCACGTTTGAAGAGGATGCCCCCGGCGTCGACGAAATGGCGGGAAGAATTGCGACTTTCGGGGCCAGCCACGCGTGGCTGGTCGCCGAGGAAGATGGGCACATCGCGGGTTATGCCTATGCGAGCCCGCACAACGAACGTGCAGCCTACCGCTCGTCGGTCAATGTCGGCATCTATGTCGACCCGGCCTTTGCCCGGTGTGGCATAGGCCGGGCGCTCTATGCCGAATTGTTCGCCCGGTTGAAGGCCCAGGGGCGGCACGCGGCCTTCGCGCTGATCACGCTGCCCAATGAACCCAGCATCGCGCTGCACGAAGCGTTTGGCTTCGAGCCGGTGGGCGTCTGCCGGGAGGTTGGCTGGAAACATGGCCAATGGCGCGATGTGGGCTGGTGGCAACTCATTCTCTGAACCTTGCCCTTTTTGTCCACGCTGGTGTAAGGGCGCGCATCACCCAATTTAAGTCAAGAACAAAGAGCCATGGCAGGTCATTCCAAATTCAAGAACATCATGCATCGCAAAGGCGCGCAGGACAAGAAACGCTCCGCGATGTTCTCCAAGCTCAGCCGCGAAATCACCGTGGCGGCGAAAATGGGCATGCCTGATCCCGACATGAACCCGCGCCTTCGCCTCGCGGTCAATGCCGCCAAGGCGCAGTCGATGCCCAAGGACAATATTCAGCGTGCAATCGACAAGGCGACGGCGGCTGGCGGCGAAAACTATGAGGAAGTCCGGTACGAGGGCTATGGCCCTGGCGGGGTCGCGATCATCGTTGAGGCGTTGACCGACAATCGCAACCGCACCGCGACCAACGTCCGCACGGCATTCAGCAAGAATGGCGGCAATCTGGGAGCGAGCGGTGCCGTTTCGCACGGGTTCGACCGCATGGGCCTGATCGAATACCCCGCCTCCGCCGGTGACGAGGAAAAGGTGCTGGAAGCTGCGATCGAGGCCGGTGCAGAGGATGTGGAATCGTCCGAGGACGGTCACACGATCTGGACCGCGATGGATTCGCTCCATGAGGTGGCGAAAGCGCTTGAAGGTCCGCTCGGTGAGGCGGAAAGCGCAAAGCTCGCATGGAAGCCGCAGATCGAGGTGCAGGTGGACGAGGGCACGGCGGCTACGCTGCTCAAGCTGATCGATACGCTTGACGATGACGATGATGTCCAGACCGTCTGGGGCAATTACGACATCTCCGACGAGGTGATGGAGAAGCTGGGATAGTCATGCGCCCATGACGCTGATCCTCGGCCTCGATCCCGGTCTGGGGACTACCGGCTGGGGCCTGATATCGGCGGACGGCAACCGCCTTTCCCACATCGCCAATGGCCAGATCCGGACGGATGCTGCCTTGCCGCTCGCCGACCGGCTTCTGGCGCTGGATGTCGCGCTCACCGACCTTATCCTGTCCCACCGGCCGGACGCTGCGGCCGTGGAAGAGGTGTTCGTCAATGCAAACCCGCAATCGACGCTGAAGCTGGGGCAGGCGCGAGGCGTGGTTCTGCTCAATGCCGCGCGCGCCGGGATCGAGGTTGGCGAATATGCCGCGCGTCTCGTCAAGAAGTCGGTGGTCGGTGTCGGCAATGCATCGAAGGATCAGGTGCACGCCATGGTCGCCCGCCTGCTGCCCGGCGCGAAGGTCGCGGGGGCGGACGCGGCCGATGCGCTTGCCGTTGCGATCACCCATGCGCATCATCGGGAGAGCGCCCGGCGGATGACAGGTTGATCGACGAGGAGAGTGAAAGGAAATGGCGGATATGACCGATCGCCTGACTCCCTGCATGACCGTGGAAGACCTCTCTGCCTTTCTGGATCAGGCCTTTCCGCCGGCCTTGCGCGCCGTGCTGGGCACGTTGGTCGAGATCGCGCCGGGCCGGGCGCGCCTCTCGCTGCAGCCGGGTGATGAGATGATCCGCCCAGGCGGTATCGTGTCCGGTCCCGCGCAGATGGGCTTGATCGACGTGGCCGCTTATGCGGTCATCCTTGCTCATATCGGCCCGGTTGCGATGGCAGTAACCAGCACGGTCAACGTCAGCTTTCTGCGCGCCTGTTCTGTCGAGGAAATTTTTGCCGATGCCAGCCTACTCAAGCTGGGTCGTCGCCTCGCCAGCGTTGACGTGCGCCTTTCGCAGGGAAAGCGCGCGCGGCTGGTCGCCCAGGCGACCGTCGGCTACGCGCTGCCGGGTTGAGTGGTAGCGGTGGCCATTGCCCTTTCCCGAAACTCTATTGCCGATCTGCTATTTTCGAGTGGAAACGAAGCGTGAACAACGTTAGACCCTCTTCATGATCGCGCATCTGAAGGGGGTATTGGCGTCGAAGGGCCTTGATGGCGCCGTGGTCGACGTTGGCGGCGTCGGCTATGTCTTCGGCGCGAGCACGCGGACGTTGGCGGCGCTCGGCGCGGTGGGCGAGGCGGTGACGGTTTATACCGAAATGCTGGTGGCGGAGGATTTCATCCGGCTGGTGGGGTTTGCCAGCGAGGCGGAGCGCGACTGGTTCCGGCTGCTCACCGGCGTGCAGGGCGTGGGCGCGCGGGTCGCGCTGGCGATCCTGTCCGTGCTGGACGCAGCCGAACTGCATCGCGCGATCGCAATGCAGGACAAGGCGATGGTGTCGCTGGCGAACGGAGTCGGCGACAAGCTCGCCGAACGCATCGTGCGCGAACTGAAGGGAAAGATCGGCGCTCTGCCGGGCGCGGGTGGGGCTGCACTGGCCGGAGGAACGGCTGTCGCCCTGGCGCCCGCTGGATCCTTGAGCGCGGATGCGATGAGTGCGCTGACCGGCCTCGGTTTCAAGCCGGGCGAGGCCTCTGCCGCGGTTGCCGCCGCAGAAGCGGAACTGGGCGAAGGCGCTACACTGGATGCGCTGGTCAGGCTGGCGCTGAAGAAAGCCGCGAAGTAACGAATTTTTCTGGATTATCGGAAGGGAAGTCATGGCGAAAATCATGAAAATCGCGGCGGGCCTCGTTTTTCTGCTCGGTGGCGTACCTGCACTGTCGGAAACGCCGGCTACTCCGCCGCCGGGGCCGGCCTTTACCGATTTCGGTTCCGCTTATCCGGTCGATGCTGACGTCACTGTGCCGAAAGGCACCGTATTCCGGTTGTTGTTTGACGCGCATCAGGGCGCAAAGCCGGGGCAGATCAATCGCGTCGTCGAACGTGCGGCGCGTTTCATCAATCTCAATGTCGCGGCCGGTATGGCTGAAAGCGATATCCATATCGCCATTGTCGTACACGGGTCGGCCGGGCCGGACCTGTTGGCGGACAAGGCCTATCGTGCGCGTTTCGAGGGGGCAGCGAATGCGTCGGCGGGACCTGTTGCCGAGCTCTTGGGTCATGGCGTGCAAATCTATCTCTGCGGACAGAGCGCGGCGGCGATGGGCCTTGCAAAGGCCGATCTCCTTCCCGGCGTCAAGATGGCGCCCTCGGCGATGACGATGGAGGCCCTGCTTCAGCAGCAAGGCTATACGCTGATTCCCTGATGGGCATGCCGCAGAGGATTTGCCCCCGATATGGCGCTCGACAGTCCGTGGTCCACGCGGCAAAAAGGCAGCATGACTGACGCCGAGCGCATCATAACCTCCGCCCGCCGCTCCGAAGATGTAGACGCCGCGCTGCGCCCGAAATCGCTCGACGAGTTTGTCGGGCAGAAGGCGGCACGCGAAAATCTGCGTATCTTCATAGAGGCTGCGCGGGGCAGGGGAGAGGCGCTCGATCATGTGCTGTTCTTCGGTCCGCCGGGTCTCGGCAAGACGACGCTGGCGCAGATCGTGGCGAAGGAAATGGGCGTTGGCTTCCGCGCCACATCCGGCCCCGTCATCGCCAAGTCGGGCGATCTCGCCGCGCTCCTCACCAATCTCGACGAGGGCGATGTTCTCTTCGTTGATGAAATCCACCGGCTCAACCCGGCGGTTGAGGAAATTCTCTATCCGGCAATGGAGGACCGCGCGCTCGACATCATGATTGGCGAGGGGCCGTCCGCGCGGTCGGTGCGGATTGACCTTCCGAAGTTCACGCTGGTCGGCGCCACCACGCGGCAGGGCCTGCTGACGACGCCGTTGCGCGACCGCTTCGGCATTCCGGTGCGGCTCAATTTCTATACGGTCGATGAGCTTGAAATGGTCGTAACGCGCGCCGCGCGCTTGCTCGGCCTTGGTATCGCGCCGGACGGCGCAACCGAAGTTGCCCGTCGTTCACGCGGTACGCCGCGCATCGCCGGGCGCCTGTTGCGCCGGGTGCGCGACTTCGCCGATGTCGCTGGCGAGCGCCAGGTGACGGCGAAGGTCGCAGATGCGGCGCTTAACCGCCTTGAAGTCGACGCGCTCGGACTCGATGCCATGGACCGGCGTTATCTCCTTATGATTGCAGACATATATCGGGGTGGACCGGTCGGCGTGGAAACGCTCGCGGCAGGATTGTCCGAGCCGCGCGACACGATCGAGGAAGTGATCGAGCCCTATCTGATCCAGCTTGGCCTGGTTGCACGGACGGCGCGCGGGCGCTGCCTCAATGGAGCTGGATGGAAACATCTGGGCCTCAACCCTCCCTCCGGCGCACAAGACGGACTGTTTGAGGAATAGGCCAAAGCGCGGACAATCCGCCTTTGCCAACGACTCGTCGCTTCGCTACACACACAGCCCATGCTCGCGCCGTCGCCCGTTATGGAAAATCTTAAGCCAGCTTCCGGCCGCTTCGCCGGGGGCGTGCATTATTTTCCGGTACGCGTCTATTTCGAGGATACGGACCTCAGCGGCATCGTCTATCATGCCAATTATCTGCGCTTCATGGAGCGCGCGCGTTCCGACATGCTGAGGCTTGTCGGGATCGATCAGAGAGCGGCGGTTGAAAGCGGCGACGGCGTCTATGCGGTCACGCATGTCGAGCTGAATTATCGCCGCTCTGCGCACATGGAGGACGAACTGACCGTCGTCAGCCGGGTTGGCCGGGTTTCTGCGGCCACCGTCACCATCGAGCAGACCATCATGCGGGGCGAGGATCTGATCAGCAACGGCGAGATCAGCGTCGCCTTTCTTTCACCCGCAGGTCGCGCCAAACGGCAACCCAGGGAATGGGTCGACCTCTTCAATCGTATCGCCCAAGGGGAAGATATCTGTCCATGAATACTCCCATCGTCGATCTTGCCGCATCCCCGGCGACCTTGTCGCCGCTCATACTGTTCCTTCAGGCCGATATCGTCGTGAAGGTCGTGATGTTGGGGTTGCTGCTCGCCAGCATCTGGACATGGGGCATCATCATCGGCTTCGGCATGAAGATCTCTGGCCTGACCCGGAAATCCGCGCGATATGAGGAAGATTTCTGGAAAAGCGAGGATATCGACCGTTTCTACGACAAACGCGGCGGGGACGACCTGCCCAGCGCGCGCATATTGTCGGCCGGGGTGACGGAGTGGCGCCGTTCCACGCATCACAAGATTGTAGACCGCGAGGGTACGCGCGACCGGCTGTCCACCGTGATGGCGGGCGCCATCGCGAACGAGGTCGATACACTCTCCAACCGCCTCAACATATTGGCGACCATCGGAGCGGTTGCGCCGTTCGTCGGTCTGTTCGGCACGGTGTGGGGGATCATGCGCAGTTTCACGGCTATCGCGGCGCAGCAGAACAGCAGCCTGGCCGTGGTCGCGCCGGGCATTGCCGAGGCGCTGTTCGCCACCGCGATCGGCCTGTTTGCGGCCATTCCGGCGGTGATCGCCTATAACCGCTTCAGCCATCGCATCAACCGGCTGGAGGCAAGGCTGAACCGCTTTGCCGACAGCTTCTATACTACGCTCAGCCGCGAGCTGGAGCTGAGCTGATGGCAATGGGCGTTCCGCCTTCCGCTCGCTCGGGCCGCCGACATGCCCCGATGGCGGACATCAACGTGACACCGCTGGTCGACGTCATGCTGGTACTGCTGATCATCTTCATGGTGACCGCGCCGTTGCTGGTGACAGGCGTGCCTGTAAAGCTTCCGCAGAATCGCGCGAAAGCGCTGGAAACAAGCGACAAGCCGACGATCATTTCGCTGACGGCCGACGGGGGGATATTCATCAACGAAAATCCCGTGAGCGATGCGGAACTGACCGGGCGCGTGGCGGATATCGCAGCGGCAAGTGTGGGATCGGAGGCGCCACAGATTTTCCTGCGCGCGGACGCCGCGCTCGACTATGGCCGGGTCATGGTGGTGATGGGAGAGCTCAATCGGGCGGGGCTCAACCGGGTGGCGTTGGTCAGCAATGCTGGGGCACGTGAGGTAAACGCGCCGGAAACCGGATCTGTCAGCGATCGTTCAGAATAATGCGTTAGGCTGGAGAGAATGGAGCGCGCGGAGAAAATAGGTCTCGGGGTAGCGAGCGCGGCGCATGTTCTGCTGTTTGCGGCGCTGTCGTTGAGCTGGTTCGGCCGGCCCGACCCGCTACGCCTGCGCCCGGAGCCTATTGAGGTTTCGATCGCCGACGAGGTGGCGCTGAAATCCGTGGCACGGAAGCTTGCCGAGACTCCGCCGCCGCCCGCACCGGGCGAAATCGAGGGACCGCCGGAAAAAGCGGTTCAGGCGGACGAACCGACCGCTCCAAAACCTGACAGGGCCGATCCGGTGCCCGATACGCTTCCCAAGCCTGAGGCCCGCGCGCAACAGCAGCCAAAAGCAGACCCGAAGCCTGCACCACCCGCCGAGAAGAAGCAGGCGCAATCGCGCGGGTCGAAACTCAGCCTCGATACCAGCGACTGGACCAAATCCTCGACCCGCGCGGATGCGAGGGCCAAGCCCACGGATGGTGCGCAGGCTTCCACGGTCGGCCCGGCGCAGGCAAGCGCGCTGGCGGCGGAGATCAGGCGTCAGATCAAGCCATTCTGGAAGGCCCCTACTGGCGCGGATGCGGATCTGTTGCGGACCACGGTGGCGGTGGATTTGGCTCGCGATGGATCGCTTGCTTCCGATCCGCGCGTTATCGACACGACCGGTGTGACGGCAAGCAACAGCGCGCAGGTCCGACTGCACCAGGAGCAGGCCGTAAAGGCCGTTCGCCTCGCCGCGCCGTTCAATCTGCCGCCCGCCCTTTACGAAGGCTGGAAATCCTTTTCGGTTAATGTGGACAGGAAACTCTCCCAATGAAACGCCTCTTTTCGTTCCTCCTTCTTGTGGGACTGACGGCCGTAACGCCGGCCCATGCGCAACTTTCGGTGGATGTCACCGATGACAGCGGTTCCGCCAATCTGAAGATTGCCGTGCCCGGTTTCCCGACCACGCAGTCTGTGGTGACGCCTGCCGGAACCACGGAGGAACTCGGCAGGAACGTCGCGCAGGTCATTGCCGACGATCTGCGCAATTCCGGCCTGTTCGCGCCGGCCGGGCCGATGGGCATGCGCGCCGTATCGATGGCGGAAGTGACTGCGCCGCAATTCGCGAGCTGGGGCGGCTATGAGGCGCTGGTACACGGTTTCGTGCGTTCGGCCGGCGGCAACAATGACATCACGGTCGGCTGCTATCTTTACGACACCGCCTTGCAGACCGAACTGACCCGGCAGGGCTATGTCGTTGCCCCCCGCGACTGGCGCCGGGCCGCGCACAAATGCGCCGATGCCATCTATGCCCGTCTTTCCGGTGAAAGCCCGTTCTTCGACAGCCGCATCGCCTATATCGCCGAGAGCGGACCCAAGGAGAACAGGGTCAAGCGCCTCGCGATCATGGACAGCGACGGCGCCAACCACCGTTTTATCACCAACGGCCAGTCGATCGCCCTGACGCCGCGCTTCTCGCCCGACTATGGGTCGATCCTCTATGTGAGCTATATCCAGAAGCGCGTGCGCATCTTCGTCTATGATATAGGGACTGGCAAGCAGCGGCTGGTCACGGAAAGCAGCAATCCCACCTTTGCGCCGCGCTGGTCGCCGGACGGACGCAACATACTCTTTTCGATGGCGGTTGCGGGGAATACGGACATCTATCGCGTGCCAGCAAGCGGTGGCGTGCCGGTTCGCCTGACCTTCTCGCCCGGTATCGATGTCGGCGGGAGTTATTCTCCGGACGGCAGGAAGATCGTGTTCGAGAGCGACCGGTCGGGCACCCAGCAAATCTATGTGATGAATGCCGACGGCTCCAGCCAGCAGCGCATCAGCCATGGTGGCGGCCGTTATGCAACGCCGGAATGGAGTCCTCGCGGCGACCTGATCGCCTTCACGAAGATTGCTGGCAATTTCCACATCGCCGTGATGACACCGACCGGCGACAATGAACGGATATTGACAAATGGCTGGCAGGATGAGGCGCCGACATGGTCGCCCAACGGCCGCGTGCTTCAGTTCTTTCGCACTTCGGCAGGCCGCCAGGGCGCCAGTCAGGTGTGGCAGGTCGATCTGACTGGCGTCAACGAACGCCGCATTCCCACGCCGCTCAGCGGCTCCGACCCCGCTTGGGGACCCTTGTTGCCCTGAATATGGTCCGTCGCATTGACACCACTGCATTTTGACTACAGCTTCTACACACCAACAGGAGAATGACCATGGCCCGACTTCCCGCTTCCTTGCTCATGGCCACCGCGCTCGTCGCGCTTGCCGCGTGCGCCAAGAAACAACCCGAGGAATTGCCTCCGCCGCCGGCCGAAACGGCGCAGCCCACGACGCCGACGCCGACGCCTACAGGTCCGGCCAAGGGTAGCCAGGAGGACTTCCTCGCCAGCGTTTCTTCCGATCGCATCTTCTTCGATACGGACAAATATGATGTCGACGCGCAGGATCAGGATACGCTGCGGAGTCAGGCGCAGTGGCTGATGGCCAACCCGACTGTGCGCGTGACGATCGAGGGGCATTGCGACGAACGCGGCACGCGCGACTATAACCTCGCGCTTGGTGAGCGCCGCGCCAATGCGGCAAAGAACTACCTTGCCTCGCTGGGTATCGACTCTTCCCGTATCAGCACGATCAGTTACGGCAAGGAACGTCCTGCTGCGCTCGGTTCGGACGAGGAAGCGTGGGCGCAGAACCGCCGGGCGGTTACCGTTACTGTCCAATAAGATATGCCGCATTGCCACGGTCTCCTTGCGGGACCGTGGCAAGCGCCCTTCGAAAATCCCGCTGGCATCGCGGTCGCGTTCCGCTAGATAGGGGCGCATGTGGCGCCTCTATCAATTCCCGCTCTGTCCCTTTTCTCGCAAGGTCCGCCTTCTGCTCGGCGAAAAGGGGGTCGCTTACGATCTGATCCGGGAATCGCCATGGGAAGGGCAGGACGCTTTTCTCGATCTCAACCCGGCAGGCACGACCCCGGTTATGGTCGATGACGAAAAGAATATTGCGCTGATCGACAGTCAGGCGATCTGCGAATATTTCGAGGAAACGGTGGAAAAGCTTCCGCTAATAAGCGGGAGTCCGGCGGGAAGGGCGGAGATACGCCGGCTGACCGCCTGGTGCGACCAGATATTCTATCGCGATGTCGTTTCGCCATTGCTCGAG
>JBFXHW010000081.1:0-9714 GCA_050176605.1 Sphingobium sp.
GCCGATCGACCGCGACAGCAATTTCGTGTCCGGACCGATGCCTGCGCCATAGCGTTCGGCGATGACCCGGCCATAGCGCATCACGATCAGCGCCTGCGTAATGCCGACGGCCTCGGCGTCGAACAGCGGCTCGACCGCATTGGCGATTGCGCCCTTGCGGATTTCACCGTCATCCTTCAGCGTCGCGTAGGTTGCGGCCTGTCCCGCCCTGGCGCCCTGCCACAGCGGAACGGCGGCAACCAGCGCCACGAGCACGCCCGCGAGGGTTGCGCCCGTCAGCTTTTTCCTGTTCATGGCCCCCATCATCGACCGGCGTTTAGCATAATCGTGGGGAAAGGGCAGTCATGAGCGGCGCGCGCATGGCAAAATTGACACTGCTGGCCGTGCTCGTGGCGCTGCTGGCCTATGTCGCCTGGAACTGGTCCGCCTGGCGTGCGGCCGGCGCGGCGAGTTCCGCCTACGCGGCGCGAATCACCTGCTCCTGCCGCTATGTCGACGGACGCAGCGCCGGAAGCTGCAAGGAGGATGTGAGTGAATTTGGTGGGCTGGCGACAATCAGCGAGGACGCCGGGGAAAAGGCGATTACCGCCAGCATCCCCTTGCTTGGGCGCGCGAAGGCGCGGTTCAGGCCGGGCTATGGCTGTCTGATGGAACCCTGAGCCCGCCAGCTTCTTCGGCAGGCACGGTTTCGGCGATCCAGCCGCCGCCCAGCACCCGGTCGCCATCATAGAGCACCGCGGCCTGCCCGGGCGCGACACCATATTCCGGATCATCGAAAAGGAGGCGATCGCCCTCCAGTCGTGCGGGCACGGGTCTGGCGAGCGAGCGGACCTTTGCCGTCAATCGCCCGGAAAAGCCGCCACCCAGCCAGTTGATATCCTCAAGCCGCGCCTCACCGACAGCGAGGGCATGCCTCGGTCCCACAACCACCTGGCGCCTTTTCGCGTCGAGGCGCACGACATAGAGCGGTTCGGCGAGGCCGCCGATCTCGAGCCCGCGCCGCTGCCCCACCGTGTAGTGGATCAATCCCCTGTGCTGTCCGAGGACATTCCCGTCCCGATCGACGATGTCGCCGCCCTCGTCGGCTTCCGGGCACAGCTTGCGCACAACCGAGGCGTAGTCGCCGTCCGGCACGAAGCAGATGTCCTGGCTGTCGGGTTTTGCCGCCACGCCGAGCCCGAGCCCGGCGGCCACTTCGCGTACCTGTGCCTTGGGCAGGCCACCGAGCGGGAACCGAAGATAATCGAGCTGCTCCTTCGTGGTCGCGAACAGGAAATAGCTCTGGTCGCGCGCGGGATCCGCCGCCCGGTGAAGCTGCGCGGCGCCGTCGGTACCAATCACGCGCCGCACATAATGTCCGGTGGCAAGGCAATCAGCGCCCAGATCGCGCGCCAGTGTCAGCAGGTCGGTGAACTTCACCCCCATATTGCATTTGACGCACGGAATGGGTGTGCGCCCGGCCATATATTCGTCGGCAAAGTCGCGCATCACCGAGTCCTGAAATCGACTGGCATAGTCGAACACATAATGGGCGATGCCGATGCGGTCGGCCACGGCACGGGCGTCGCGAATGTCCTGCCCGGCGCAGCAGCTTCCCGTTCGCCCGACGGCCGCGCCATGGTCATATAGCTGAAGCGTTACGCCGATCACCTCAGCGCCGGTCCGCGCAGCAAGTGCGGCAACGACGCTCGAGTCGACGCCGCCGGACATGGCGACGACGATCCTGCGCGCCGAAAGCGGTGCGTCGAGCTGAAACTCGGCAAGGGCGAAGGGGTCGGTCATCCGCTGTGCCTATAGGCGCTCGGGTCCCCGGTTGCACGCCATAATCCGGCGCGCCGCCCCTCCGGAGGATCTCCTGATCCCACCATTAAGCGAGGCTAACAGGAGATAACCAGGCGATTTACCAGGCCTTATCCATTTTTCGATAGGGTGCCTGCCAATGGACTTGAGTTTCACCTTGACGCCGCGCGGCACGAGTCGACTGCCCAAATGGGCGGTCAGCCTCGCGGATATCAAGGCGGCGGCCGAAATCCACCGTTATGGCGGTGGAGGGATTGCGGTCGAGGGTGTCCTGCGGGGGCAGGTCGAAGAGCCCGACAAGGTCCAGCTTCTGGCATGCAAGATCATGTCAGGGGGCGACGGTTCAATCGATGCCGTCAGTCTGGGTGGCAGCTTCAATCCGCTGGTCGCCCGTCAATTGATGGTGGGGGAAAAAGGGTAAAGGTGTCGTTTACCCTCACGCTTTAGCCGATGTTCAAGGCTGATGCGTATCAGGGTCGGTATCGGAACACAGAACGAGGCCCCGCGCCGTTGATTGAGGTAGGAATGATTGAGAACCAGAAAATCCGGCCAGCACAGGTAGTAGGCCCCTTGGGTGAGCCGCTGACGCTGGATACGCTTCCGCCCCCGGGCACAACCCGCTGGGTTGTTCGCCGCAAGGCCGAGGTTGTGGCCGCCGTAAATGGCGGTCTGCTGACAGTGGACGAGGCGTGTGAGCGTTATGACCTCACTCTGGAGGAATTCGCCGGATGGCAGCGCGCCGTCGACCGCTCCGGCATGCCCGGTCTGCGGGTGACACGCATTCAGCATTACAAGTCGCTTTACGAGCGCCAACAGCGTTACTGAACCAGTTTTCGGGGTCGTCGGGTCCGCGGAGATCCGGCGCTCAGGAACAATGTGCGACGTCTGGCCGTCTGCTTCTTGGCAGGCGGCCATTTTTCTTGATTCTCATTTTTTGACGTTCTCATGACCCTCGGGAACCGTTTTCCGCCACAAGGGTTCTTATCGCACGGGTTTCGGCGGGGTGTCAGGAACTCAGGAGGCGTAAATGGGACTTATTCTTTGGCTTATCGTTGGCGGGATCATTGGCTGGCTTGCCAGCCTCATCATGCGCACGGATGCGCAGCAGGGCATATTGATGAATATCGTTGTCGGTATCGTCGGCGCGTTCATCGGCGGCCTGATCTTCGCTGGCGGCACGATCAACCAGGCTATTACGCTTCCCAGCGTGCTGGTATCGCTGGTTGGCGCGGTGATCCTGCTGGCTATCGTGAATCTGGTGCGTCGCGGGACGGTCCGTTAAGACACCCGATCGGCCTTTAAAAGATAGAGAGGGCTCGCCATCTGGTGAGCCCTTTTTTGCGTGATTCGGCCTGAAGACCGGCGTCATTGGACAAAGCGGTCAAAAAAGTCGCATTTTCGCGCCTTGACGCGATGGTGCATTGCAACAATTGCTTTTCATGACTTGATTTACTAGTGCGGCACCTGCATCTTGCGCTCGCTGTCGCATGTGTCGGGCAAATAGTATTTGGGGCAGCTAGCGTACCTTATGACAGGGGCGTCATAGCGGGTGTTTCATCCGCGTAGGAAGGCTGACATGAATTTCGAGTCCGGGTTTTGGGTGACAGCCTCGATACCGAGGAGGGTCAACTCAAGCGCCGCAGGCGCCTTATTCTCATCGCCGCCGCGTTGATCGCGGCGATTATCATCGTGGCCGTCGTCCTTTTCCGCAGCGGCGAAGAAGAAAACGGCGCGATCGGCGCGGGAGACCTGGCGCCGCATGTAACCGTGGTACGGCCCGGAACATCGGCCGTTTCCAACGTTGTCAACGCGACGGGGACCATCGGCGCCAGACGCGAAATGCCGGTCGGAGTCGTGGGCGAAGGCGGAGCGGTTTCTGCTGTACTCGTCGAACCCGGCAACTGGGTGAAGGCGGGACAGGTACTCGCGCGGGTCGAGCGGTCCGTCCAGACCCAGCAACGCGCTTCGCTGGAGGCCGCCCTCAAGGTTGCGCGTGCAGATGCGAGTCTGGCGCAGAACGACCTCGATCGCGCGCAGGCGCTGGTTTCACGCGGCTTTGTCAGCAAGGCCGATCTGGACCGCAAGACTGCGGCTCGGGATGCGGCAAATGCGCGAGTTGCCGTTGCGCAGGCGCAGTTACAGGAACAGCAGGCGAGAATTGGGCGACTCGATATCCGGTCGCCCGCCGCCGGTCTGGTTCTTACCCGCAATGTTGAACCGGGACAGGTTGTCGGCGCGGGAAGCGGTGTGCTGTTCCGGCTGGCCAAGGGCGGCGAGATGGAGGTTCTGGCCAAGGTCGGCGAGACCGATCTGGCGCATATCTCGGTGGGTATCCCCGCGCAGGTAACGCCGGTGGGTGGGAACCAGACCTATACCGGACAGGTGTGGCAGGTCTCGCCCGTCATCGATCCGCAATCGCGTCAGGGAATTGCGCGCATAGCTCTTTCCTATCATCCCGATCTGCGGCCCGGCGGATTTGCCTCCGCACGCATTGTCAGCAGCAGCGCCGAATCGCCGGTCCTGCCGGAATCGGCGATCCAGAATGACGCAAAGGGCAGCTATGTCTTTGTCGTGAACGACAAGAACGTCGTTGAACGGCGCGACGTGACGGTCGGTCAGGTGTCGGCGGCGGGCGTTGCCATCAAGAGCGGCCTGTCCGGCAACGAACGGATCGTGGCGCTTGCGGGCGGCTTTCTCAATGTCGGGCAGAAGGTCGTTCCGGAACTGGAAAAGGCGGCTGGCAGCGGTGGCGGCAACGGCTGAGGCCGGGCCAGTCTCGCTTCAGGTCCGCGGAAAGGCGTGATCCGATGAATTTCCGGAATATCTCCAGTTGGTCGATTCGCAATCCGGTGCCGCCGCTCGTGCTGTTCGCCGGCCTGCTGCTCGCCGGCATCGTTTCGTTCATGAGCATGGACGTGAACGACAACCCGGATGTCAGTTTCCCGGCCGCCCGTGTTGTCATAAGTCAGCCCGGTGCCGCTCCGGCGGAACTGGAAACTCAGGTGACGCAGCGGGTGGAGGCGGCGGTCCGGTCGATCAACGGCGTCGACGAGATATTGTCCTTTGCCCGCGAAGGAACGTCCTCCACCTTCATCCAGTTCGCGATCGGCACGCCGGTGGATCGCGCCGTAAACGACGTGCGCAACGCCGTTTCGCAAATTCGCAGCGACCTGCCCGAGGGAATTCTGGAACCGCAGGTCGAGCGCGTCGATATTTCCGGCGGGCCTATCGCCTATTTCAGCGTCGAGGCGACCGACATGACGCTGGAGCAATTGAGCTGGTTCGTCGACAATACGGTGGCGAAGCGGCTGCTTGGCATCCAAGGCATGGCGGCTGTCAGCCGTGGCGGCGGCGTGACACGTGAGATTCGCGTTATACTGAACCCTGAAAAGATGCAGGCGCTTGGCGTCACCGCACCGCAGATCAATGCCCAGCTTCGGCAGATGAATATCAACGCAGCGGGCGGCCGAACGGAGATAGCGGGAGCGGAACAATCGGTTCGCGTGCTTGGCAATGCCCAGACCGCTTACGCCCTGGGGCAGACGCAGATCCAGCTTCCCGGTGGTCGTTCTGTCCGGCTGGATGAAATCGCGGACGTACGCGACATGTATGCCGAGCAACGGTCGCTGTCGCTGATGAACGGCCAGCAGGTGACCAGCATCGCGCTGGAAAAGGCCAAGGGTGCCTCGGACGTCACGGTCTATGACGAGGCGGTGAAGGAACTGAAAGCGATCGCCAAGGCCAACCCGAAGATTCGCTTCAAGGAACTGTACACCAGCGTCGGCTACACCAAAGGGCAGTATCATTCCGCGATCACGGCGATGATCGAGGGTGCGGTGCTGGCGGTCATCGTCGTCTATCTGTTCCTGCGCGACTGGCGAGCGACGATGATTTCGGCGCTTGCCATCCCCCTGTCGGCGATACCGGCCTTCTGGTTCATGGACATGATGGGTTTCACGCTCAATGGGCTGTCGCTGCTGGCCCTGAGTCTTGTCGCGGGCGTGCTGGTCGATGACGCAATCGTCGAAATCGAGAATATCGTGCGGCATATGCGCATGGGGAAAAGCGCCTATCAGGCGGCGATCGACGCCGCCGATGAAATCGGCCTCGCGGTGCTGGCGACCACCATGTCGATCGTCGCGGTGTTCCTGCCCGTTGCGCTGATGCCAGGCGTTTCGGGCCAGTTCTTCATCCAGTTCGGCATGACGGTCGTTGTCGCCGTTCTTCTCAGCCTCGCCGTTGCCCGCCTGATCACGCCGATGGTCGCTGCCTATTTCCTGGAGGCGCATGGCGCGGCCTCGCATGGCGAGGGCTGGCTGATGGATCGCTACATGGCCGTCCTCAGATGGTCGCTCGAACATCGCTGGAAGGTCGTGCTGATCGGCGGCGGCGGCGCGTTTGTCGCTACGATCATCGCTTTCGCGACACTTCCCTTCACCTTCCAGCCGACGCTCAACACCGACTACAGTCAGGTGAAGATCGAGATGGTCCCCGGCACCACGCTGGAGCAGGCGCGCAAGGTGACGCAGGAGGTTGCCGCAGTCGTGTCTGAGGACGCAGACGTGGTCGATGCCGCCTTTTCCGACATTCAGCCAACGCAGGCGACCATCTATCTGACGCTCAAGAAGGACCGGCCGATCAGCAGCATCGACTGGGAGCGCAGGACGGCGCCCAAGTTGGCCCAGATCGCTGACGCCCGTGTCAATTTTCAGGCGCAGGATGGTGGCGGGCCGGGAAGCGGCCGTGACATCACCATCATGCTGGGCGGCGACGATCCCGAGTTGCTGGAAAAGACGGCGCATACGCTGGCCCAACAGATGGCGGGCGTAAAGGAGATCCGTGCGCCGCGCCTTAATGGCGATATCAAGCGCCCCGAGATCATCATCAAGCCCCGCATGGATCTCGCTGCCGATCTCGGCGTGACGACGGTCGCGCTCAGTCAGGCGGTTCGGATCGCGACGCTGGGCGACATCGACCAGAACAGCGCGAAATTTTCGCTGTCCGACCGCCAGGTGCCGATCCGCGTTTCCGTCGCCGAGGATTCGCGGCGCGATATCACGACCATCCAGAACATGCCGGTGCCCACAGCCAACGGCGGCTCCGTGCCGCTGAAGCTGGTCGCGGACATCAGCTTCGGCGCCGGGCCGACCGAGATACGGCGATACAACCAGCTTCGCCGGGTCATCGTCGGCGCCGATCTTGCCCCCGGCGTTGTCTCCAGCGAAGCGATGAAGAAGATCGCCGAACTGCCGATCTACAAGAATCTGCCCAACGGCATCCGCCAGATCAAGGTGGGTCAGGACAAATGGCAGGCGGAGCTGTTCCGCAATTTCGTGATAGCAGTCATTTCCGGCATCCTGCTGGTGCTGGCGGTGCTCGTGCTGCTCTACAAGCGGGTGATGCCGCCTTTCATCAACCTGGGCTCGCTGCTGCTCGCGCCGCTGGGCGGCGCTCTGGCGCTCCACCTGACGGGCCAGCCGATTTCCATGCCCGTGCTGATCGGCGTACTGATGCTGCTTGGCATCGTCGCCAAGAATTCGATCCTGCTCATCGATTTCGCGCTGGAGGAAATGGCGAAGGGTGTGTCCAAATATGATGCGATCATGGACGCCGGGCACAAGCGTGCGCAGCCGATCGTGATGACCACGGTCGCCATGGTGGCGGGCATGGTGCCCACCGCGCTCTCGCTGTCGGGCGATGCGGCCTGGCGTGCGCCGATGGGCGTTACCGTGATCGGCGGGCTCATTCTCTCCACGCTGTTGACGCTGGTAATCGTTCCGGCCTCGTTCAGCCTGGCGATCGGTTTCGAGCAGTGGCTGGCGCCGCATCTGCGCAAGCGGCTGATGACCTATGATCCGGAGCGCGAACACGGCCGCGGCAGCGCACATCCGGCGGAATAAGGCCGGGCGCGCGACTGGCGATATGCACGGGCTTGCAACGGTTGCCCGGATCGTCTGTTAATAGTGCAATGAACCTGCCCGCCCAGCCCCCGGACCGGCCCGACCGGCGCATGCACATGATCGCGACGGGGATGCTCGTGGCGATGGCGGCGCTGTTCCTCGCCGCGCGCTGGTTTGCCGATGTTCACCCCGCCGCCGGTTTCGTGCAGGCCTTTGCCGAGGCCGCGATGGTCGGTGGCCTGGCGGACTGGTTCGCGGTGACCGCCCTTTTTCGCCATCCCCTGCGCATTCCCATTCCGCATACCGCGATCATCCCGAAGAACAAGGACAGGATCGGCGACGCGCTTGCCGCTTTCCTGCGCGGCAATTTCCTGGTGCCGCAGGTGGTGGCGCGCCGCATGGGGCGGCTCGACGTTGCGGGGGCGGTCGGGCGCTTTCTCGCGTCGCCGCGTGAAGGCGTCGCGGGGCGGTTGCGGCAAGGCGCCTCGCGCCTCGCGGCCGATCTGCTGGAGGCGATGGATCAGGAACGGCTCGGCGGCATGGCCAAGGGGGCGCTGGTGCAGCGCCTCTCCGCGCTCAACCTCGCGCCGTTGCTGGGGCAGGCGCTGGAGGCCGCGATGCGCGAGGGCCGGCACGAGCCCGTGATCGACACCGGCATCAGATGGGCGGCGCGAACGCTCGACGATCATGCCGACATGATCCGCGACATGGTGCATGCCCGCGCCGGCAAGATATTGCGCTGGACCGGTCTCGACGAAACGCTGGCCAACGCGATCATCGACGGGTTGCTGAAGCTGCTGGTCGAGATGGAGGCCGACCCCGAACATCCAGTGCGGTTGCGCGCACTGGAGGGGCTGGAGCGGTTGGCGTGGCGGCTTCAGCACGAGCCGGAGATGCAGGCAAAGGTGGCGCGCATTCGCGACGAGATCATCGCCAACCCGGCGATGCAGCGCTGGATCGATGGCCTGTGGGAACAGGGGCGGGCGGCGCTGCTGAAGGCCGCGCGCGACCCGCAGGCGGCGCTCGCCGGACGGCTGGGCGAGGTGATGCGGCAGGCGGGTGCGAGCATGGAGGGCGACGCGCGGCTCAAATCAGTCATCAACCGCTTTTCCCGCCGCGCGGTCGTCGGCCTGACGGCGAGCTATGGCGACGGGATCGTCAAGCTGGTGAGCGAAACGGTGCGCGGATGGGATGCGCAGACCGTGACCGACCGGCTGGAACGCACCGTGGGCCGCGACCTGCAATATATCCGGGTGAACGGGACGCTGGTTGGGGGCCTTGTTGGCCTGGCGATCCACACGGTGGATGTGGTGATGTGAGGGTGGAAAGCCGATTGACGGCGCTGGGGTGATTGCCCAGGCCGTCAATTCCCGTTTTTCATTTCAGGTGCGGGTGATCGAAACGCCCCCGTCCAGCAGGGAAGCGGTACCGGTCACGAAGCTCGAATCATCTGAAGCGAGATACAGGACCGGGCGCGCGATCTCGGCAGGGCTTGCAACACGTTTCAGCGCGTGGAGCCCGGTAATAAATGCCTGCTTGTCTTCAGTATCATTCATATCGCGATACATGTCGGTATCCACCGCACCGGGCAGGATCGCATTGACGCGGATCTGCTGGGGACCGAACTCGGCCGCAAGCGCCTGGGTCAAGCCGATCAACCCCGATTTGCTGGCTGCATAGGCCGCAACACCCGGGAAGGAGAAGCTGTATCCGATGAAGGTCGAGGTGAATATCACGGAGCCTCCGCCATGCTTTACCATCTCGGCGATCTGGTGTTTCGCCGCAAGGAAGGACGCGGTCAGGTTGATTGTCACCGCCTCGGTGAATCCTTCCGCCGAAACCTCGGTGCTGGGGCCCATTTCGCCCAGAATGCCGGCGTTGTTGAATGCGATGTCGAGCCTACCGAAATTGTCCACGGCTGCCTGGACCAGCGCCCGGTGAAAGTCCTCGTTGCGGACATCACCGGCGACGGCGACGGCTTCACCGCCGGCCTGGGTGATTTCGGAAACCAGGC
>JBFXHW010000082.1:0-9703 GCA_050176605.1 Sphingobium sp.
TGCCGCCGTCACGCCCCATATGCGGTGCTCCTCCCAATAACTCTCGAAATAGTGATGGGTCCGGCCCTGAAATTCCAACTCTTTTCTTTTCCAGTTGGATCGGGTGAACAGGAAATCGAAGGGCACCTCGAACAGGGCGGCTACTTCAGCTTCATGCGGGACGAGCGGCAGGTCTGGCGGGATCACGCCCAGAACCGGATAGACCTCAAACCCCGTCCCGGTGCGGAACGCATCGGATACACCCACGATTTCCACCGCCGCAGGGTCGAGGGCGATCTCCTCATTCGCCTCCCGCAGCGCGGCCGCGACGGCATCCTCATGCGCACCGTCGATGCGCCCGCCCGGAAAGGCGACTTGCCCCGCATGTTTGCGCAGATGTGAGGCGCGCAGGGTAAGGATCACGCCGGGCTCAGGTCTATCGGTCACGGCGATCAGTACGGCGGCCGGCGCCATCGCCAGATTGTCGATCACGCGCGAGTCGACTGTCAACAATTCGGTTTCCCGGGCATGGCCATCAGTCAACTGTCGCGCCAGCCGCTCGGCCAGCCTCATGTGCTTACTTCCAGCGGGAAGAAGGCGCCGCAACTCCATATTCCGAGCGGGGAGTTTCCCGCCTGCTGCTCTTCGATCGCGATGGCTGCCAGTTCATAGAATACCGGCCGCGCGATCAGCGCCTCCAGCCCGCCGCGCACATGGAGATAGGGTCGGGGTTCATCGGCGGTTCCACGCAGGTCGATCCGGTGATCCGCATCGGCCATGACCGGATCGTCGGTATTGAGGCGAAAGGCGAGGCTGCGTTCTGCACCAGTGCCCTCGCTTGAAAGTCCGACCGCGACGAAGGGAGCATCCTCGACCTCGATGCTCAGCCTCTCGACGGGCGTGACGAGGACGAACTCGCCGTCCGGCTCTCGCCGCAATATCGTCGAGAACAGCCGTATCATCTCCTTGCGGCCGATGGGCGATCCCTGATGAAACCAGGTGCCGTCGGCCGCGATACCCATCTCGCTGTCGCCGCAATGATCGGGGTTCCACTGTTCCACCGGGGGCAGGCGGCGCTCGGCGACCAACCGAGCGATATCTGCAAGGCTGAGCGCGGCAAGATCGGGCGGGGGCGACATCGGCATGGAGACGGAATAGGTTCGCGCAGAAGGAATGGCAAATGGCGCTGCTATTTCTTTGCGTGTTTCCCGCGCAATTCGTTCCACCACGCGATACGCTCCGATATCCGCTTTTCAAAGCCACGGTCCGTCGGCGCGTAGAAGGTCGCGGGAATCATTTCCTCCGGCCAGTAATTGTCGCCGGAAAATCCGTCCGGCGTATCATGATCATAGGCATAATCAGCGCCATAGCCGATGTCCTTCATCAACTTCGTCGGGGCGTTGAGGATATTGGCGGGCGGCATCAGCGATCCGGTTGCGCGCGCCGATTTCCAGGCCGCTTTCTGCGCAGTATAGGCGGCGTTGGATTTGGGCGCCGTCGCGCAATAGAGGCAGGCCTGCACGATCGCCAGTTCGCCCTCGGGGCTCCCCAGAAAATCATAACTGTCCTTGGCGGCGAGGCACTGGACCAGCGCCTGCGGATCGGCGAGGCCTATATCCTCGCTGGCGAAGCGGACCAGCCGGCGCAACACGTAGAGCGGTTCCTCGCCCGCCACCAGCATGCGCGCGAGGTAATAGAGCGCGGCTTGTGGATCGGAACCCCTCAGCGATTTGTGGAGCGCGGATATGAGGTTGTAATGCCCCTCACGGTCCTTGTCATAGACCGCCAGACGGCGGTGAAGCAGGGCGGAAAGGCCCGCCGCATCGAGCGGCGCGTCGAGTGCAACGGAAAACAACGTCTCCGCCTGGTTGAGCAGGAAGCGACCGTCGCCATCCGCGCTGGCGATCAGCGCCTCTCGCGCCGCCGGGTTCAGCGGGAGCGGGCGCTCCAGCAATGCTTCCGCACGTGACAACAGGCTTTCGAGCGCCGGGGCATCGAGCCGCCGGAGAATGAGTACCTGCGCACGCGAAAGAAGCGCGGCGTTGAGCTCGAAGCTTGGATTTTCCGTGGTCGCGCCGACCAACGTGATCGTGCCGTCCTCGACATAGGGAAGGAAACCGTCCTGCTGTGATCGGTTGAAGCGGTGAATCTCGTCCACGAACAGCAATGTGCGCTGTCCCAGCCGCGCATGATCGCGCGCGGCAGCGAAGATCTTCTTGAGGTCCGCGACGCCTGTGAACACCGCCGAAACCGGCTCGAACCGCATGCCGACGGCATCGGCGAGCAGGCGCGAGATCGTCGTCTTGCCCGTGCCGGGCGGTCCCCAGAAGACGATGGAGGAGAGTCGCCCGGCCGCGACCATGCGACCGATTGCGCCATCCGGTCCAGTGAGGTGCTCCTGCCCGACGACATCCTCCAGTCGTTGTGGACGCAGCCGGTCGGCTAGCGGCGAGGCTTCGTCCGCTGGCATGCGTGGCGCGCCGTCCTCGGGCAGGCCGTCTTCGACGAACAGGTCTACCATCAGGGCACGGGGCTTTGCCGGGGTGCGGCCCCGCGCTGGCGTTGCGCGACGACCCGCAGATAGGTATCGAGTACGACCTGATTGACCTGATCCCACCCGAAACGTTCGGCATAGGCCCGGCCCGCCTCTCCGGCGGTCGAGCGCAGCGCGGGATCCGCGCAATAGGCGGCAAGCGCATCGGCGAACTCGCCAATCGCGCCGGGCCGAATCAAGCGGCCGGACACGCCGTCCTTCACCAGACTCTCGCTGCCGGTCGCGCGCGCGCAGACGGCGGGAAGTCCGCATGCCATTGCCTCCAGCGTCACATTGCCGAAGGTTTCGGTGATCGACGGGTTGAACAATATGTCCATGCTGGCAACGGCGCGGCCAAGGTCCTCTCCGCCCTGAAAGCCGAGAAACACGGCGCCGGGCAGGCGATTCTCAAACCAGCTCCTCGCCGGTCCGTCGCCCACGACCAGTACCTTGTGGCGGACGTGGCGCCGCGCCAGTTCCGAAACGGCATCGGAAAAAACGTCCAGCCCCTTTTCCATGACCAGCCGGCCGACGAAGCCTATGACGGGGGCATCGGGGTCGATGCCCTTTGTCAGCCGCCAGGCCATGTCGCGGCGGCCGGGATTGAAGACGCCCTGATCGATGCCGCGCGTCCAGATGCCAACATCGTAGTTCATCCGCTGCTCGCGCAGCAACTGGGCCATGGATTCCGAGGGCGCCATGATCGTGTCGCATCGGCGGTAGAAGCGGCGCAGGAGCGCCTCGACCAGCGGCTCGAGAAAGGCCAGGCCATAATAGCGCGGATACGTCTCGAAGCGGGTGTGGACCGATGCGATGGCGGGAAGGCCGTTCCGCCGCGCCCAGCTCACAGCGCCATGGCCCAGCGGATCGGGACTCGATACATGGACGAGCGTGGGCGCAAACCGTCTGAGGTCGCGCTTCAGCCTGCCCGACAGACGCAGTGGCACCTGATATTCGGCGCGGCCGGGGATCGGCATCGAGGGCGCTTTCACCAGATCGCCCGTGGGTTCGAACGCCGGCGTGTCCGTCGTGGGCGAATAGACGCGCACCGCCACATCCTTGCCGATCAGGAAGCCGACCAGCCGGTTGAGCGCCTGGTTGGCGCCGTCTCGCACATAGTTATAATTGCCGCTGAACATTGCGACACGAAGGGGCGGAGATGACATTGCGCCTCTATAGACGGGGGATTTGCGAAGGCAAAGCATGGCGGAGGAGAGGACATGCTGGCTGTGCGAGCGGGCGATGGGTCTGCGCGTCGAATGGCATCATCCCGTGCCGAAAAGCCGGGGCGGACGGGAAATCGCGCCCGTCCACCCGATCTGCCACCGGATGATCCACGCCCATTTCACCAACGCTGAACTGGCGCGATTGCCGCCGGAACCCCAGGCACTGAGACGGAATGACAGGATCGCGCGCTTTCTAGAATGGATTGCAGATAAGCCGCCGGATTTTCATGCGTCGACGCGAGGGCGGAAATGACGCGCTGACGACTGCTTCGCTTTGATGTCTTCTTGCCGCTCTGCCATGGCAAGAAGCAGGGTGCACACGACGCCGTCCGGAAGAAATTGCAGTTCCACCTTTTCGATGCCGCGCTGAGGCCTGATGAGCCGGGATCCCAGACCCTGGCGGGTTGGCGGCATAACCGGAGGCCCGCCGTGCTCGCTCCAGATCAGTTCACATGTATTTCGGCTACCCTTTGACGCCAGAGGAGTCCATGCGAGCTCAACACGTCCGCCGGGGGCCGACAGTGCGCCATATTTCAGGGCATTGGTCGCAAGTTCGTGCAGAATTAGCGCCAGCCCTTCGGCTGCCTGCGCCGAAATCTTGCAAGCAGGACCTTGCAACGCGATTTGGCCGGACATCTGGAACGGCGCCAGAATCGTTTTGGGCAGCGTCGGCAGGTCGAAAAGCCGCCAGTCATTTTGTGCGACCAGATCCATAGCCATTTGATAGGCTTCAAGCCTGCCCTTGAACGTCCGGTGGAAGGTTTCGGGATCGGGCGCGGTTCTGGCGGTTTGCGATGCCAGACTTTGAATCACGGTAAGGAAATTCTTTATCCGGTGCCGGAGTTCGAGGTTGAGCGTTTGCTCATGTTCATGGGCCGCTTGCAGGCGCAACAGCGCAGTGCGCAATGCCGCCGCGACCGTGAGAACCAGTCCTGCACAGGTCAGGTAGACGGAAAGCGCCGCTACAACGAAGGACGTGTGAGAAAATATTATGTCGCGCGGTGGTGAAATGAACACAGCCGCCAGACCACCGAGCAACAGGACAGCGATGCCGCCCCTTATCGTCAACAGCAGTCCCGCCGCCATTACGGCCGGATAATAGGTCGAAAACCAGATATCGCCACCGAGATACGGTTGAAGCAAGAGGCGAACAAAGGTCGGCGCCGCAACGAGCGCGGTCACCGTTATCGCAGTTCGCAGCGGCGATGTGTTCTGGTGCGACAGCCAGCTCTGCATCAAACGGATATGCATTGATCACCTTATGCGAGAGCGGGGAAGCGAGGCGAGCATCGCGGGCGGGAGGGAACTTTGTCTCAACGCGCACAGTTACACATTTCGTGTGCCGTTAAAGCGCACAAGTGAACACAAGCCCGGGGAGAACGGCCTTGAAACAGATTGCTTTGACCGGGAACAAACTGATTTCAGCGCTACGTCCGCAGGACAGGCTTGTTCTTGCAGAAATGGTGGACGAAGTTCATCTGACAGCTGGTACCGTAATCTATCATCCCGGCGATGAAGTCAGATATGCTTATTTTCCGCGCTTTTCAGCGATTGCCAGCTTTCATGTGGTGATGTCCGACGGTTCGGCGGTGGAGACGGCTATCACCGGGTGCGAGGGTGCCGTCTGCGGGATCGTGAGCAAGGGAAGTTTGCCGGCCTATGCGCGATGCTGCATCATGCACGGCGGTGATTTCTATCGCATCAGTTGTGCCAACCTGAACGAGGCAGCAGAGCGCAGCCCTTATCTGCGCAATCTTTTCGCGCGCTATGCGGATTGTCTGGTTTCCCAGATCTTCCAGTCCGTTGCCTGCAATGCCACTCACACGATTGAACAGCGGGCGGCAAAATGGCTCGCGGCCGCAGTCGATCGGACTGGCAGCAAAAGCGTAACGATGACCCAGGATCAACTGGGGTCAATTCTTGGCGTAGGACGTACCTATGTCAGCCGGGTTATCAGAAGAATGAAGGAGGCGGGAACCGTCGAGACGCGGCGCGGTGCGATCGTCGTCAAGCAGCGCGATCACCTCGACCGGATAAGTTGCGACTGCAACCAGCTTGTCGAACAGCATTTCGAAACGGTGCTGCGCGGCGTGTATCCCCATGCCAACGGGCAGGACGGATGGACCGCGAGTATGAACGGCAACGGCCAGGACGCGCGATACCAGATATCATGAATTTGCGCGGAGACTGATCAGTCTGGATTGTCGTCAGCTACTGTCCGGGGCGGGTGGAGGCGCAGGCGCTTGACCCGGCGCGGGTCGGCCGCCGTGATTTCAAGTCGCCAGCCGCTTTCGGGGTGCTCCAGGATCTCGCCGGTCTGGGGCACATGGCCGGCGATGATGAAGGCGAGACCACCCAGCGTATCGATATCCTCCTCAACCTCGGCGAGTTTCGGATCGACTTCTCTGGCGACATCTTCCAGCTCGGCGCGGGCGTCAGCATCCCATAGACCGTCGTCGAGCGCGACAAGCACGTCTTCAGGTTCGTCGTCATGCTCGTCCTCGACCTCGCCGACAATCTCCTCGACCAGATCCTCGAAGGTGAGCAGACCCTCCGTGCCCGAATATTCGTCGAGTACGATAGCGAGGTGTGTCCGTTTCGCGCGCATTTCGACGAGCAGATCGAGGACCCCCCTGCTTTCAGGGACGTAGAGCGGCTGCCTGACAAGTGGCTCGAGCGTCTTGGGCGGCGCCTCTTCCCGCGCCAATATGGCGAAGGCATCGCGGATATGGATCATGCCGACGATCGTATCGAGCGTTTCGCGATAGACCGGAATGCGGCTGTGCCCTGCCTCGGCAAACAGCGCGACCAGATCGGCGAAGCTCGCACTTTCCTCGATCGCGACGACATCGGCGCGCGGCACGGCGATATCGTCGACTGTATGTTCGCTGAAGTGGAGGAGGTTGCGCAGCATCTGCCGCTCGAGCGGCGTCAGATCGCCATTTTTGGGCCGGCGTTGTCCGTGGTCTTCGGACTCGTCGTCATATTCGTCGATGGCGTCTTCAAGTTCGCGGCGCAGCGTTTGGTCGGCGTCATTGCCGAACAGCAGCGCCTTTATGCCCCGCCATAAGCCGCCTTCGCCGCTACTTTCCGCCTCCTTTGCGGCGGAAGGGCTTTCTTCAGCCAGGTGCCCTGTCAATCCCCTGTTTCTTCGGCATAGGGATCGGCGATGCCCAGCGCGGCCAGTGCCCGCGTTTCCATCGCTTCCATCGCGTCTGCCTCATGCTCTACCATATGGTCATATCCCAGCAGATGCAAAGTCCCATGTATGACGAGATGAGTCATATGGTCGGCAAGTGCGATCCCCTTGTCCTCAGCCTCGCGTATGCAGGTCTCCCGCGCCAGCACGATATCGCCCAGCAAGGTCTCGCCGTCGTCGCCCATGTCCAGAGTTTCGAGCAGGTCGGGCTGTACCATCGGAAAGGAGAGAACGTTGGTCGGCTTGTCTTTCTGGCGATAGTTCGCGTTGAGAGTTCGTACTTCTTCATCGTCGCCCAGCTTGACCGATATCTCGACGGATACGGCCTTGCGCCGCAACTCGTCGAACGGTGTCTGCGCGAATGCCGTATCGACCGCCCGCCGGACGAGAGCACCCCAGTCGTTGTCCTTGCCCCAATCCTTCTCTTCGAGCAGGACAACTTCAAGCATCGGGTCCCTCATAGGCCTGGACGATGCGTCCGACGATTGGATGACGGACGACATCGGCCGCGCTGAAGCGTACGACCGCTATCCCCTCCACGCCCTCCAGCCGGTCTACCGCGTCGGCGAGGCCGGAAATGCCGGGGACCGGCAGATCGACCTGCTTGGGATCACCGCATATGACCATGCGGCTGCCTTCGCCGAAGCGCGTGAGGAACATCTTCATCTGGGCGACGGTCGTGTTTTGCGCTTCGTCGAGGATGATGAAGGCGTTGGCGAGCGTGCGCCCGCGCATGAAGGCGAGCGGCGCGATCTCTATCTCTCCGCTGGCGATGCGCCGTTCCACTTGCTCGGCGGGCAGCGTATCGTAGAGCGCGTCGTAGAGTGGACGCAGATAGGGATCGACCTTTTCCTTCATGTCTCCGGGCAGGAAACCGAGCCGTTCGCCTGCCTCTACAGCGGGACGGGAGAGGATCAGCCGGTCGACCGACCCTGTGATGAGCTGGCTTACCGCCTGTGCAACGGCGAGATAGGTTTTGCCGGTTCCCGCCGGGCCGAGAGCAAAGATCATGTCCTTGCGCGCCAGCTCCTCCATATAAACGCCCTGCGTCGCGCTGCGCGGAACGATTGTCTTCTTGCGGGTGCGGATCATCACCTTGGGCGGCTCCGAGACGTCGTGGCGGACAATGCCGTCCAGCGTCGGTTCTGCGGACATGGCGATTACCGCTTCGACCGCGCCGCTGTCGATTTCCTGCCCCTTGGCGACCCGGTTATAAAGGCCCATGATGACATCGCGCGCGCGCGCGGCCGCCTCTGCCTCACCCTCAATCTGAAGTCGGTTGCCGCGCGCACCGATATAGACGCCCAGCCGGTTTTCGATTGCCACCAGATTCTGGTCGTACTGGCCGAAAACCGTGCCCAGCAGATGAGGCTTGTCGAAGGTCAGCTCCAGCCTTGCGCGTTCCCCTGCCTCGGCCTGAACATGTTTTCTGGGCATCAGTGCGCCGCCTGCTTCTTCATGCAGCCTCTTTCTTTCCTGCTGGTTCTCCGGCGAGGCTGTTGGGGCCAGCCGAAACGATATCGACCTCGATCATGTCGCCGATGACGGCCCCCGGAGCAACGACGTGCACCGATTGCAGCCAGGGAGACTTGCCGACGAGTTGTCCGGGCTTGCGACCGGGCTTTTCGATCAGCACCGGTGTACGCTTGCCGACGGTCGCCCGGTTGAAGGCGAGCTGACCGGCGACGATCAGATCCTGCAGGCGCCGCAACCGCTCGTCCATCACCTCTGGTGGAATCTGGTCGTCCATTTCGGCCGCAGGCGTGCCCGGACGGGGCGAGTATTTGAATGAGAAGGCATAGGCATAGCCGACCTCGCGGACGAGCCCGAGCGTTTCCTCGAAATCCTCATCGGTCTCGCCCGGAAAGCCGACGATGAAATCTCCCGACAGCGCGATGTCCGGCCGGGCCGCGCGGACGCGGTCGAGCAGGCGCAAATAGGAATCGCGTGTGTGGCTGCGGTTCATCGCCTTGAGCACCCGGTCGCTGCCGGATTGCACGGGTAGGTGGAGATAGGGCATCAACTTTTCGACATCGCCATGGGCCGCAATCAGACCATCCGACATGTCGTTGGGGTGGCTGGTCGTATAACGGATGCGCTCCAGTCCATCCATCCGGTCGAGCGCGCGAATGAGGTCGTGCAGACCCCGGCCCGCGTCTTCCCAGGCATTCACATTCTGGCCAAGCAGGGTGATCTCACGCGCGCCGCCATCGACGAGGGCGCGTGCCTCGTCGAGTATCGCGTTCCACGGCCGACTGATCTCCGCACCGCGCGTATAAGGCACGACGCAATAGGTGCAGAACTTGTCGCAACCCTCCTGCACCGTGAGGAACGCGGTCGGTCGCGGCTGCTTTGGCCGGGTAGGCAAGGCTGCGAATTTGGACGCGGCGGGCATATCCGTATCGAGCGCTTCCTCGCCACGCACCGCCTTTTCAATGAGTTCCGGGAGGTGGTGATAGGACTGTGGGCCAACGACGATATCGACCATCTTCGTGCGTCGCGTGATCTCCGGCCCTTCCGCCTGAGCGACGCAACCGGCGACAGCGATCATCGGACGGGAGCCGTCCTCGCGGCGCAGGCGGCCTATGTCGGAATAGACCTTTTCCACCACCTTTTCGCGGATATGACAGGTGTTGAGCACGACCATGTCGGCCTGCAGCCCTTCCTCGACAGACGAAAGACCCTGCGCGCCAAGCATATCCGCCATGCGCTCGCCGTCATAGACATTCATCTGGCAGCCGAAGGATTTGACGTGGAAAGTACGCG
>JBFXHW010000083.1:0-9652 GCA_050176605.1 Sphingobium sp.
GCTGCTTACCGAGATATCGATCCCAAACCGCATTCTGGTTGACGAGCGCCAGCAGAACTTCATTGTCAGCCAGGATGGCAAATGGGGATATGTCTATAATTTCAGCCCGGCATCGTCTGTAAACGTCGTCGACCTGACGAAGCGCAAGTTCGTGCAGACGGTCGAACTGCCTGGCTGCGCTGCATTGATTCCCAATCCCGGCGTCGGCTTTTCCGCCCTGTGCTCCGATGGCACGATGGCGACGGTGGCTTCGCCGGGCGGAAAGGCGAAGATTACACATAGCGCGTCTTTCTTCGCCGCGACGGACGATCCGATCTTCGAGAATTTCGTCTATGACAAGGCGAAGAATCTAGCGATCTTCGTGAGCTATACAGGCCTCGTCTATACGGCCAAGATGGGCGCGTCGCCGGAAATCTCAGCTCCCTTCTCGCTGCAGGAAGCGGCGGGCTATGCCGCTGCCGTAACCAGGCCGCTCAGCGTCGACTGGTATCCCGGTACCCGTCAGCCCATGGCCTATGATCCGAAGGCCGGAGAACTCTATGTGCTGATGCACATGGGAGAATATTGGTCCCACAAGGAGGCCGGTGAGGAAATCTGGGTGCTCGATGTGTCACAGCGGAAGGTCGTGAGACGCCTGCCGCTTGAGGATCATGCCGCCCATATCGGCGTTGCGGGCGATGCCGTGCCGCTTGTCTTCGTGAATGACGGCGAAGGTGAGGGTCGTATTCTGGATGGCAAGACCGGAAAAGAACTCCATAGCATCTCTATGGCCGGATCCGGGATCATCAGCGCGAAGCCTGGCTCATGACCCTGCTGTTGGCCGTACTGTTGCGTGCGGGCATGATCGGGGCGGGGCTGATCTTCCTGACCGCAGGCGCCCAGAAATGGCGGCACAGGGACGTCTTGCCGGGCGTGATCGCCAATTATGGGCTATTGCCCAACCGCACCGTACTGTTTGTGGCAACGGTGTTGCCGGTGCTCGAATGCGGTGTGGGCATCGCATTGTTGCTGGGACTGTCGCCATTCTCTCAATTGCTGGGCGGCGGCCTTATGCTGGTCTTTGCCGCCGCCATGGCGATTAATCTCTCACGCGGACGGAAGGAAATTCATTGCGGATGCGGGCGGCTCGACCTTCGGCAGCATTTGCGGTGGAGCGCCGTGGCCCGCAATCTTGTAATCGCAGCCCTGCTCTTCGGGTCGCTAACCGGGCTGGCTGTCGAAAATACCATGGGGTTTGCCGCGGCTGTCTTCGCCGGGATCGCCCTCTGGACCGGGCACATGCTCGCTGAAATGATCGGTGCGCTGCACATGGCGGCCGTCCCGTTGCGTCGGAGGCACTAACCCATGATAACCGCTCTCATCGTTTCGCAGATCGTCGCATGGGTGGTGACGCTTTGCTTCGGGATCGCACTCGTTGCGCTCGCGCGTCAGGTCGGGGTGTTGTACGTCCGTGTCGCCCCGGCCGGTGCGCTCGCCACCAGTGGCGGCGCGTCGGTCGGCGACGATCTGCCGGGGCTCAGCGGGCGAACGCTTTCCGGTGAGGAACTGATGCTTGGCGGTCCAATGCCCGGCAAGCCGCTTCGTCTCCTCATGTTCGTTTCTGCGCAGTGCCCTCTTTGCAAGGGGTTGATCCCCATCGCGAAGTCGTTCGCACAGCATGAGCGCGTGGCGCTGACGTTCGTCGGCGACGACGAACCCGCCGCACAATACGCCATGATCGCACAGCATGCGCTCCAGCCCTATGACTTCGTGAACGATCCCGAGGTTGGGCAGACACTAGGCGTGAGCAAGCTGCCCTTTGCAGTCCTGCTCGATGAGGAAGGGCGCGTCCTTTCCAAAGGCCTGGTCAACAGTCGCGAGCATCTCGAGAGCCTGGTCATCGCCCATGAAATGGGTGTGCGAACGGTGCAGGACTATATTTCGGGGCTTCGCCACGCGGCGGCCTGAGCAGGATTGGGGGCGCATGATGAAAAGATTTGATGCCGACACCATTGGGGAAACCCTGTTGCGAAAGCTCGCTGGCCGTGTCTCTCGCCGCAGCATCGTCTCTCGTCTGGGCGCCGCTCTGGTAGCAGTTCCGGCGTTTCCGTTGCTGCCGGTGAGTCGTGCCGAGGCGGCAAAGCCCGACCGCTCGCACGAGGGCAAGACGACGTTCGCTCGAAACGCGCAAACCGAGGACGACACCAAGTGCAATTATTGGCGCTATTGCGCCATCGACGGTGCGCTGTGTTCGTGCTGCGGCGGTGGTATTCACAGCTGTCCAGCGGGTTCGGAGCCGTCACCGGTTTCCTGGGTAGGTACCTGCATCAACCCCGACAACGGCAAGGCCTATCTGATCGCCTACCGGGACTGCTGCGGCAAGCCGACCTGCAACCAGTGCTTCTGCGACAACACCGACCGCGAAACGCAACTCTACACGCCGCAGCTGAACAATGACATCATCTGGTGTTTCGGCACCCAGAGCATGCAGTATCACTGTTCGACGGCGGTGCTGATCGGCGGGGCGGAATAGCGTCGGGCATGCTGTCTGCGATGCCGCGGCTGTTGTTGTTTTTCACCGTGCTCATCCTGCTGACGGCAGGACAGATGGCTTCGGGCGAACCGGATGGAAGCGTGTCTGGCTTCGGCATGACCGATGCTGCACTCGCGCGATCGGACTATATCGAGAATTGCGGTGGCTGCCACGGTGTAAGGGGAAGTACCGCCCCGGCGCAGGTTCCCGAACTGCGCGGTCGTGTCGGCTATTTCCTCTGCACTCCCGAGACGCGCGCCTATCTGCTGCGCTTGCCGAACGTCGCGCACAGCAAGGTGACCGACGATCAACAACTGTCCGATCTGATGAACTATGTCGTCTATGTTCTGGGAGAAGGGAGCGTTCCGCCGGGTCGGAGGCCTTTTACCGCCGAAGAGGTCCGGTACGAACGAACCCGTGCGCTGACATCGGCGAACCTTACGCAGGAACGCGCCCGGAATGTGGCAATCGCGATGCAGCAATGTCACGCGCCTGCCTCCCTTCGGGAGATGTATGATCGACCGTTCTTGTCCCGCTGAAGTTTGCCTAACGGTGGCATTGGACCGCCCAGAACAGTGCCCTTTTCGAATTTGTTGCAGATGCACAAAATAGCGCTTGACCAAATCTTGACGACCGTCCTATCTTCCCAACGTCCGACCGGGAATCCACGATATTTCTGATCATAGGGGGCAATCCGATTATGACCGTCTCGCGCCTTCAGAATGCGAAAGTCGAACGCGATGATTCGCCCTTTGCGCGAATATGGCGGTCGCCCGATATGGGCCGTGTTCGCCTCGCATCGCTGGCCGCTTTCGTTACCTTTTCGGCGTCGATCGTGGGTGCGCAGGTCGCTGGCGATATTGACGAGAGCAAGAAGGATCCGGTCGACTGGGCCGAGAAAGAAACCGGCATCCCGGTCACCGACAAGCTGACGATCGAAAAATGTGGCACCTGTCATGCTCCGGATGACAAGGGGAACCTCTCGCGCATTTCCTGGATTCGGGCGACGCCGGAAGGATGGTCGCAGGCGATCAAGCGTATGGCGAATCTCAACGGCCTGTCGATCACGCCTCAGGAGGCGCACGACGTGGTCAGATATCTCAGTACCTGGCATGGCCTTGCGCCGGATGAAGCCAAGCCTGTCATGTATATGGCGGAGCATCGCGTCATCGACGAGACCAACATCCCCAACGATACCGTTCGCAGCGCATGCACGACCTGTCATGAATTCGGCCGGCCGATGTCGTCGCGTCGCAGCCACCGCGAATGGGCGCTGTTGCAGAACATGCACAAGGCCCTGTATCCGCAGGCTGGCGTCTGGCTGGGCATGCCAGCGAAGGAACAGCCTGAAGACAACAAGCCGCCCAAGCTGCCTCTGACGCAGGGGCAGATCGCTCTTGCCTGGCTCAGCAAGGAAGCCAATCTCAATACCTCCGCCTGGGCGGACTGGCGGCCGCGCATTCGCACACCGCGCCTGGCCGGGAAGTGGATCATTTCCGCGAGCCTTGCCGGCCATGGCGATTTTGTTGGCGAAATGACGATCACGCCGGCCGGGAAGGACTTCACGACGACGACGAGCCTGCGTTCGCTCGATACCGGGGCGGTCGCGAATCGCACGGGCAAGGGACTTGTCTATGCAGGTTATTCGTGGCGGGGCACGACGACCGGTGGCGGTACCCCCTCGCGGCCGGACGACATATCGGGCCAGATACGCGAGGCCATGTGGTTTTCGCCCGACCAGAGCTCTGCCGAGGGTCGCTGGTATTGGGGCGATTATCAGGAATTCGGCCTCGACGTGAAAATGGTCCGGGCGACCGGTGCTCCCATGATAGCCACGGTATCGCCGGGCGCTGTGAAGGCGGGCTCGAAGGGCGTCGAACTGCATATGTTCGGAGATGCATTGCCTTCCGGCCTATCCCCGGATGATCTTGACTTTGGCAGCGGGGTCACCGTTCGGAAGGTGGCGGTGATTTCTCCCTCCGAAGCGGTTGCCACGGTTGACGTTGCGTCCGACGCCATTGCCGGTTTGCATGATGTTGCCTTGCAGGGCGCGGTGCTTCCCAAGGCATTGCCGGTTTACAAGGCTATCGATTATCTGAAGGTTACGCCAGAAACGGCGCTCGCCCATCTGGGCGGCATCAAATTTGGCAAGGGCTATCAACAATTCTCGGTGACCGCTTGGTCCAGCGGACCTGACGGCAAGCCCAATACCGACGATGATTTTGCGATCATGCCTGTGGACGCGACCTGGGCGATGCAGGAATTCCCCACTGTCACATATGACAACGACATCAAATATGTGGGCGCGCTCGATGCATCCGGCTTCTTCACGCCCAGCTTTGAAGGACCCAATCCGGAACGTCGCTTCAGCCGCAACAACTATGGCGAGGTCTGGGTCGTTGCCACTGCAAAGTCCCTCAAGGACAAGACGGGCAAACCATTGAGTGCGCGTGCCTATCTCGTCACAACCGTGCCGAAGTACAGGCGTTGGGATCAGCCGGAGGTGTCGCAATGACCAGCATGACTGCCATCAGATCGGGCAACTATCGCCGCGGCGAGATGCATGAGTTCAGCGCGGCGGGGCAACCCTTCATGTATCTGGTTTCGGCGGGCGCCATCTTCGCGCTCGACGAAGGTGCCCATGCGGTTCTGCGCAGGCTGGAAACGGAAAGCATGAGCCATGGCGAACTGGTGCAGGCGCTTCAGGCGGCTGGCCATTCCACGCCGGATGCTGAGGAACTGATCCGTGAATTGCTTTTCGTTCAGGGTATTCTGTCCGATGCAGTAAGTCCTGCTGTGGCCCCCGGACCAGCTACGCCCCCGGCAGATTTTCCGCTGCAGGCGCTTGTCCTCAACATCACCAACCAGTGCAATCTCGCCTGCACCTATTGCTATGAATTCGGCGCGGACAAGATCGCGACGCCCCAGGGCAAGCCCAAATATATGACCCTGGAAACGGCCAAGGCATCGGTCGATTTCCTGCTGGAAAAATCGCCCGGCCGACAGGCGGTGCACATAACATTTTTCGGCGGCGAAACGTTGATGAACTTCAAGCTGCTGCGCGAGGTTGTGCTCTACGCCCGCTCGCAAGCCGGGGAGCAGGGGCGCAGCATTGGTTTCAGTCTGACAACCAACGCCACATTGCTGACCGACGAGATCATCGCTTTCCTTTCCGACAATGAAATCGGCGTGACCGTCAGCATCGACGGCCCGCAGGACCTCCAGGACAAGCGTCGCGTCTACAAGTCGGGCAAGGGCAGCTATGCGGTGGCGGAGCCGCGCCTGCGCAAGTTGATCGCCGGGCACAGGACACGGGCGATCACGGCGCGCGTCACCCTGACCGATGGCGTGACCGACGTCGTTCGCATCTATCGCCACCTCAAGGACGATCTGGGCTTTCACGAAGTCGGCTTCGCGCCGGTGACCAATTCGGGCGATCGCGACTATATGATCGACGACGGCGGGATGGACGAGGTGCTGGCTCAGTTCCACGAGCTTGCAGACGAATGGCTGGAGCATGCGCTGCGCGGCGTGATGCATGGCTTTTCCAATGTCAGCGAAACCATCGGCGAACTGATCCAGGGCGTCAACAAATCCCACCCCTGCGGCGCCGGTCTCGGGCTGCTGGGTGTCAGCCCTTCGGGTGACCTGTCGCCCTGCCATCGCTTTACAGATGCCGATACGCACACGCTCGGCCATATCGAAACGGGTATAGACACCGGCAAGCGCGAGGACTTTCTGTCGCGGGGGCATGTCGGAGCGAAATATGAATGCCAGACATGCTGGGCGCGGCCGCTCTGTGCGGGTGGATGCCATCATGAGGCGTTCGTGCGCTATGGCGACACCGGTCATGCCAATCTTCATTATTGCGACTGGATTCGCGAATGGACCGACACCTGTTTGCGCATTTACGGCGCGGTCAGCGTGCAGAACCCGGAATTCCTGGAACGCTTTGCAGCACGAAAGGGCCTGTCATGAAGCATCTTCGCCCCGTTAACCGGAAGGCCGCCCGGATCGACGAATCCGCGTCACTTCTTGAAGAAGATGTGGTGGCGCTGCAGCAGAAGACGCCTACTCCCCACATCCCCATGGGGTGCAGTCTTTCCTTCTCGCCGGGCTGGGAGGTCGATGCCGGTGGTGGCACGGCCGGCCTCTGCCAGCCGGTGGAACGGGACATCTACGATTGTTATGTCAGTTGCTTCTGGCCGGTCCAGGTTCCCGATCATCTCAATTATTCGCCTGACTGGGCTGCCAATTGCGCAGTTGCCACGAAGGACTGGCGCAACCTGGATCTGGTGTTCCCCTGATCCATGGACGTTGAAACGGCAACAGATTTGCACAAGGAAGGACCAGTCGCATGAAGACGCTTCGCCTTGCATTGGCGGCCCTGTTGGCTTCCGCGGCTGTGTCGGCCGGGGCCGCTACCATCGTGCTCGGCGGCTATCCGGACCAGATACAGTTCATCGACGACACAGACGGAACGGTGGAAGAGAGAATCACGCTCGACTCCGGGCTCCCCACCAACATCCAGATGTCGCAGGATCGCAAGCGCATCTACATCACCACCTACACCACCAGCGGTATCGAGGTGATGGATGCCGCGACGCGAAAGATCATCTCCCGCGTCAGTCTCAACACGCCGATGACGCACTATCGGTTCATCGGCGGCGTTCCGGATCCGACCGGGCGCTATTTCTATATTCTGGGTGACAGGTTCGACAAGGAGATCGACAGTTACCGCGTCGGCAAGCCGCGCTTCATGGTTGTCGACCTGAAGTCCGGGAAGGTTGTCCGGTCGGCAGAGCTCGAGCCGCAGGATATTGCCGGCATGGCATATCGGGCGCGTTTGGCCGTCTCACCAGACGGCAAGACGCTTTACGCCTTTCAGAAGAAAATTCTGGTGGTCGACATCGGGGATCTGAAAGTGGTGGACCGGATCGATCTGGAAAAGCCCGACTTCCCGGATATGATGGGCGTCGGCATAGGCGGTGTGCTGGAAACGATTCGCAAACCTGGCGAATATGTGTCGCTGTTCAACGCCGAGGACCCCTATATCCACAACAAGGTGTTCGGTATTGCGCGGTTCAACCTTTCTTCGCGCACATTTACTTTCGATCCGATCGGCCCCGCTCCGGAGCAGATGGCTGGGCTGGAAGTGACACCGGATGGCAAGGAGGGCTACACGGTTGTCGTCAACGGCGATCTCGGCAGCCAGCGCTGCGAATTCTGGCGCTTCGATCTCACGACGAACGCCGCCGTCGACAAGGCGGAATTCCCATGCCGCCGACGGTTCTATTTCGGGATGTCGCGCGATGCCCAGAAACTGTATATCTATGGGGCGGGTTATGACATTGCCGTCTATGACGCCAAGACTTTGAAGTTCGAACAAGATTGGGAACTCAAGAACGACATCACGATGGCGGGGATGCTGACCCTGCCCTGACCGCACCCTGGACGGTGACGATAGACGGCGGGGGCGTAACCGCCGCGTGCTGCAGGCATCTGCTTTCCCTGACCGGAATAGATGTTCGCCAGACGGAGCTGTCGCGCGCCGGGGTTCCCGCGATCATGCTGAGCGACGCGGCGCGGGCTCTGCTGCGCGATTGCCTTTCGCGGCCGGACCTGTTCGAGGACAATGCGCGAATAACGCGGCGCATCGTCGCCTGGGGTGGGCAGGATCCCGTGGCCCTTGCTCATGAGGCTGTGATGCTGGGCACAGATGATCTCGGTTTTCAGACGGATTCGGTGTTGCCGCCGGGTGATAAAAGCGATTTCACCGTGCGTGCCGCGCATCCCGGCCCGGATGATGCGGTCCTGAGGGTCGGTGATCTCAGTGCAGAGACGCATGCCGTTCGCCTTCTCCGCACGGATGAGACGGACGCCTGCTGGATCGAAGCCGTGGATAATGGCTGGTTGTTTCTCATTCCCGCGCATGGCGGCGACGGATGGCTGCTCGGGATCGGCGCGCCGACAGCGCAACTGCTCGATGAAAGCCGCCATGTTCGCGACCGCGTGGCGATCGACGATCGGAGGAAGGCCGTCCGTTTCGATACCAGTCCCCGTATGCTGGAAGTCATGTGCGGCGACGGTTGGCTTGCCGGCGGTTCGGGCTCCATGGGCTTTGATCCGATATGCGGCGATGGCACGGCGCTGGCTGCGCGACAGGCGATCCTTGCGAGCGCGGTCATCACGGCATTGCGCGACGGAGAGGATGCGCGACATCTGCTCGATCATTATCAGGCGATAATGACTGCCGCGCTTCGACGCCATTTGCGGCTATGTTCGGAATTTTATGCAACCGGAGGCTCCAGCCTCTGGTGGCTGACCCACCAACGGGCGCTGGCGGAAGGGCACGCGCTTCTCAGCGACCGGCTGAACCGAGAACCGCCGCCCCGGTTCGTTTTACAGGGCTTCGGACTCGTCCGTCGCGAGGTTGCAGCGTGACGCAAACGTCCCGACGCGAGCGCGAGGCTCCACTGGGTTCCGTTGCCGAATGGCGGAGCTACCGGCGCCTTCTGCCTTTCCTGCGACCCTACTATAGGCCGCTGGCCTTGGTCCTTGCGGTCAGCCTGCTTTCCACGGCGCTCAACCTCACTCAACCCTATCTTTCAAAACTGATGATCGATTCTGCCCTGCTGGTGCGGGATATGGATGCGCTGATCGAGATCGCCATCGCCATGGTCGTCGTCTCGCTGGCCGGCTTCGCTCTCAACATGTTTGCGAGCTATCGCTATGTTTCGGCGTCCGCAGCCATGCTGTTCGACATTCGCGCGTCCCTGCTGCAACATCTCCAGCGCCTCTCTCCGCGCTTTTATGCGCGCTTCCGCCTCGGCGATCTCATGTCGCGGATCAACAGCGACGTCAGCGACGTTCAGCGGGTCACCGCGGACTCGCTTCTCTCGATCCTCAGCAATGTGCTCATGCTGGTCGGCTGCGTTGCCATGATGCTCTGGCTTGATCCGCTGATGTTCCTGATCGGCGTCGTCGTGATACCCGTCTGCGTTGTGCTGTTCGTGCATTTCCAGAAAAAGTTGACGGCACTGACCCGCGAGATGCGCGAGCGCGGTGCGGACCTCGGCAGTTTCCTCGTCGACACGGTAATGGGGATGCGCACGGTAACGTCGATGCGCGCCGAGGGCC
>JBFXHW010000084.1:0-9579 GCA_050176605.1 Sphingobium sp.
CTCTTCCGATCTTCGGGCGAGCGTGCTTCGCCGGACCATCTTGTGCGGCTCGCGCTGTCGCCTGAGGGAGAGGTGATGCCTGACGTCCGTGCCAAGGCGCCCGGGCGCGGCGCGTGGATCGGTGTGAGCCGTGAAGAGCTGCACAAGGCCGTGACCAGCGGCAAGCTGAAAGGCGCGCTTTCCCGCGCGTTCAAGACTGTAGAAATAGCGGTTCCCGTCGACCTTGCCGAACGCATCGATGAGGCACTGGAGCGGCAGGCGATGGACCGGCTGGGGCTGGAGGCGCGCGCCTCCAATCTCGTTACGGGATCGGAAAAGATAGAGGTCGCAGCCCGCCGCGGCGAGGTCTGCATGCTGCTCCATGCCGCCGATGCGGCGGCCGATGGATGCCGCAAGCTCGATCAGGCGTGGCGCGTGGGCGAGGAGGCCGAGGGCACCGACAAAGCGGGCCAGGTCTTGCCACTCGCCCGTGATGCGCTATCTAGAGCGATGGGGCGTGAGAATGTCGTCCATGTCGCGGTGACTGATGATCGCGCGGCGGCACGGCTTGATGCCGTGCTAAGCCGCTGGCAAAGCTTCAGGCTATGCGCTAACGGGAAAAGTGAAGACGCTCTTTCCATGGCGCGGCCTTCGGGGATGCCCTTGGGGAATATGTGATAGCGGCGTGATCCGGCAGGATCGTGCCGCATTCGGCGTTTGATGTAAGAAGGTTGAATTTAGTCGATGAGTGACAGCAAGGAAGACAAGCCGATTCTGGGCCGCAAGCCGCTGGGTATCAAGCGGACGGTGGAATCGGGGCAGGTGCAACAGAGCTTCAGCCACGGGCGCAAGAATACCGTGGTGGTGGAGGTCAAGCGCCGTCGCATCATCGGCAAGCCCGGCGAAACGCCCGCACCCGCGCCCGCCGCGACGCCGCAGCCCGAACCTGAGGCCCGGACAGCTGCTACGCCGCCGCCCGCGAAGAAGGCGCCGCCTGCTCCTTCGCCCGTGCGCGAAGACCTGCTGACCCGTCAGGAGCGGCAGGAAAAGCTGCTGCGTGAAGCCGAGGAGGCGCGCATGGCCGCGCTGGAGGAAGCGCGCCGCCGCGAGGAGGCCGAACGTGCTGCCGCCAGCGAGGAGGAGCGTCGCCGCGCGGAGGAAAATCGCCGTGCGGAAAAGGAAGAAGAGCCCGATCGCGCCGCTCAGGAAGATATGCCGCAGGGCGCGCCGTCGAGCCGAGAGGCTGCCGGTTCTGCAGATGCGGGAGACGCCACTCCCGCCGCAACGCCTCCGCCGCGCCGTTTCACGCCGGTCGCGCCGGCCAAGCGGCCCGAACCGGCCAAACCGGAGCGCGCCAAGCGCGGCGAGCATGACCGGCGCCAGTCCGGCAAGCTGACGGTCAATCGTGCGCTTTCGGACGACGATAGTGCCCGCGCCCGCTCTCTCGCTGCGCTGAAGCGCGCTCGCGAAAAGGAACGCCGCGCTCATATGCCGGGCAATAGTCAGCCGCGCGAAAAGCAGGTGCGCGACGTGATCGTACCCGAGGCGATCACGGTACAGGAACTCGCCAACCGCATGGCCGAAAAGGGCGCGGACCTGGTGAAGTCGCTGTTCAAAATGGGCATGGTGGTGACCGTCAACCAGATCATAGATCAGGATACGGCCGAGCTTCTGGTCGAGGAATTCGGCCATCGCATCCAGCGCGTGTCGGAATCCGATATCGAGATCGACACCCAGAAGGACGTCGACGCTGCCGAGACGCTGAAACCGCGCGCGCCGGTCGTCACCATCATGGGCCATGTCGATCACGGCAAGACCAGCCTGCTAGACGCGTTGCGCGGCACCGATGTCGTTGCTGGCGAGGCAGGTGGCATCACCCAACATATCGGCGCCTATCAGGTGACGACCAAGGGCGGCGACCTGATCACCTTCCTTGATACGCCGGGTCACGAAGCATTTACGGAAATGCGCGCGCGTGGCGCCAATGTCACCGACATCGTCGTTCTGGTTGTGGCGGCGAATGACGGCCTGATGCCGCAGACCATCGAAGCGATCAACCACACCAAGGCGGCCGGCGTTCCGATGATCGTCGCGATCAACAAGGTCGATCTGGATACGGCCAATCCTCAGCGCGTGCGCGAGCGCCTGCTGGAGCATGAGGTGATCGTCGAAGAGATGGGCGGCGATGTGCAGGATATCGAGGTGTCTGCGCTCAAGAAACAGGGCCTGGACGATCTGATCGAGAAGATTCTGCTGCAGGCCGAACTGCTGGAGCTGAAGGCAAATCCCGATCGCGCCGCCGAGGGCCGCGTGATCGAAGCCCAGCTCGACAAGGGACGCGGCGCGGTCGCGACCATTCTCGTCGGGCGCGGCACCCTGCGCGTGGGTGACACCTTCGTGGTCGGTCAGGAAAGCGGCAAGGTTCGCGCGATGGTCAGCGACAAGGGCCAGAACGTCAAGGAAGCAGGGCCTGCCGTGCCGGTCGAGGTGCTCGGCCTTTCAGGCGTGCCACTTGCCGGGGATCAGCTTTCGGTAGTCGAGAGCGAGGCCCGCGCGCGTGAGGTCGCTTCCTATCGAGCCGAACAGGCAACGAAGAAGCGGACCACGGCAACTCCGACCAGCTTCGAGCACATGTTCTCCGCGCTCAATACCAAGGTAATCGAATATCCGATCGTGGTGAAGGCGGATGCGCAAGGATCGGTCGAGGCGATCGTCAACTCGCTCAATCGTATCTCCACCGACGAGATTCAGGTTCGCGTACTGCACAGCGGTGCGGGCGCGATCACGGAGAGCGACGTCACGCTGGCGGCAGCGTCCGGCGCGCCGCTTATCGGTTTCAACGTCCGTCCCAATGCCAAGGCGAGGGTGCTGGCAGAGCGCGACAAGGTATCGCTGCGCTATTACGACGTGATCTATGACCTGCTTGAGGAAGTGAAGGGCGAGATGGCGGGCCAGCTCGCGCCCGAGCGGATCGAGACGGTCGTCGGTCGCGCCGAGGTCAAGGAAGTCTTCCCGGCGGGCAAGAAGGACAAGGCCGCGGGCATGCTCGTGCTCGACGGCATCATCCGCAAGGGCATCAACGCACGCCTCACGCGCGACGATGTTATCGTGTCGAAGACGGTCATCGCTTCGCTGCGCCGCTTCAAGGACGATGTGCCGGAGATCCGCGCTGGCCTCGAATGCGGTGCGGTTCTCGAAGATACGAACGACATCAAGCCGGGCGACATGCTGGAACTGTTCGAGGTCGAGGAACGCGCGCGGACGCTGTAAGGCCGCGCGCCGAAGGAATGTGTCATGGCCGGAAACGAGGGTCATTCGGTCCGCGTACTGCGTGTAGGAGAGGCGGTGCGCCATATCCTCTCCGACATCTTGATGCGCGGTGACGTGCATGACGAGGTGCTCGCCAGCCATATGGTGAGTGTCACCGAAGTCCGCATGACGCCCGACCTCAAGAACGCCATCGCCTATATCAAGCCGCTGCTGGGGCAGGATGAGGAGGCGGTGCTGAAGGCGTTGCGCACCAACACCGCCTATCTGCAGCGTGAGGTTGCGCGGCGCGTGAAGATGAAGAATGCGGCGAAGCTGAAATTCATCATCGACGAGAGCTTCGATGAGGGCAGCCATATTGATGCGCTGCTCAAGGACCCCCGGGTGGCGAGGGACCTGGGCGGAGCGGACTGATGCAACTTGAGACGGAACTGGAAGATGGGGATGTGCGCCTGCATCCCTTCCGGGCCGGGCATGCGGAACAACTCCGTCAGGCCTGCGCGATGGATCGCTATATCTGGGACATCTACCCCGTGAATATGCTCGATGAAGGTTTTGACGAGCAATTGAAGGCGTTCCACGGTGAGGATGGCTGGGTACGCTTCGCGGCTTTACGCGGCGACATTGTCGTTGGCACGACCAGCTATATCCATCCCGATGATGCAAATGGCACTGTCATGATCGGCGGCACATATATTGAGCCTGCTGCGCGAGGTACCGATTTCAACCGGCGCATGAAGATATTGATGCTCGACCACGCCTTCGCTTGCGGATTTTGGCGTGTGGAGTTTACCGTCGACGCACGCAACGGCAGGTCGATCGCGGCGCTGGTCAAACTCGGTGCTTCGCGTGAAGGCGTGATGCGTCGAAACCGGGTGACGTGGACCGGTCATGTGCGCGACACGGTCATGTTTTCCATTCTGGCGGAAGAATGGCCAGCCATCAGGGATCGGCTGTGCTTCACGGCTGGCTGATCCTCGACAAACTCTATGGATTGGGCAGTACGCAGGCGGTCGGCGCGGTCAAGCGCTGCCTGCGCGAAGCAGGCATGCCGAAGACGAAGGTCGGTCACGGCGGTACGCTCGATCCGCTGGCATCGGGTGTGCTACCCATCGCGCTGGGCGAGGCAACCAAGCTGTGCGGCAGGCTGCTCGACAGCGACAAGGGTTATGATTTCACGATCCGGTTCGGCATCGAGACCGATACGCTGGACGGAGAAGGGAAAGCTGTCGCCACCAGCGACAACCGACCGACGATTGCGGAAATCGAGGCGGTCCTTCCGCGTTTCATCGGCTCTATCGAGCAGATGCCGCCTGCATACAGCGCGCTGAAGGTCGACGGCCGCCGCGCCTATGATCTCGCGCGGGCGGGCGAAGACGTGACGCTGAAGGCGAGGGCCGTGACGATCCGTGCCCTGACCATGTTGGAGGCCGCTGACGACCACGCGACATTTTCGGCCTCCGTGTCCAAGGGTACCTACATCCGAAGCCTCGCCCGCGACATCGCCCGGGCGCTCGGCACGGTCGGCCATGTGGGCATGCTCCGCCGCACAAAGGCGGGGCCGTTCACGCTGGAACAGGCGATTTCGCTGGACAAATTGAACGATGCTGCTAAGGCGCGCGACATCGCGCAGCTCGTGCTGCCGTTGACGGCGGGGCTGGACGACATCCCGGCTCACTCCGTCACTCCCGCCGAGGCACTGGCCCTTAAACAGGGGAAGGTACTCGCCGGGGACCCTCGTAAACAGGGCCTGATGCTGGCGCTGGACGGCGAAACGCCGGTCGCGCTGGTCGAAGGTTCCGGACCCGAAATCCGGGTCGTGCGGGGTTTCAATCTCTAGTTTTGAAAGGAAGCCGATGTCGATTACTGCAGAGCGCAAGGATGCGCTGATCAAGGAACATGCCCAGGCAAAGGGCGACACCGGCTCTCCGGAGGTACAGGTCGCGATCCTCAGTGAGCGCATCTCGAACCTTACCGAGCATTTCAAGAGCCACCACAAGGACAATCACAGCCGTCGCGGCCTGCTGATGCTGGTGAACAAGCGTCGCAGTTTGCTAGACTATCTGAAGAAAAAGGATCAGGGCCGTTATGAGGCGCTGATCGGCAAGCTGGGTCTTCGCAAATAGGACCGGCAAGAGAGGCGGCCCCAAACGGGGCCGTTTCGATTCCAAGGGGATCGCAATCCGGCGCTTCCCTTGCTGTTGAGAGGGCGAAAAGAATGCCCTCGTGCCGCTGCGGACCGGCCTTGTCCGCAAATGTAAGCCCCGCCACGCAATAGGGCGTAGCGGGTGGAAGGAAACCAAATGTTCGATGTGAAGAAAGTGGAAATCGAGTGGGGCGGAAAAACCCTAACACTCGAAACGGGCCGCGTTGCCCGTCAGGCCGATGGCGCGGTACTCGCGACCTACGGCGAAACGGTGGTGCTGTGCGCTGTCACGGCCGCCAAATCGGTGAAGGAAGGGCAGGACTTTTTCCCGCTCACCGTTCACTATCAGGAAAAATATTCGGCGGCCGGGCGCATTCCCGGCGGATTTTTCAAGCGTGAGCGCGGCGCGACCGAGAAGGAAACGCTGACCAGCCGTCTGATCGACCGTCCGGTGCGCCCGCTGTTCCCCGAGGGCTTCTATAACGAGATCAACGTCATCGCCCAGGTGATGAGCTATGACGGCGAGACCGAGCCCGATATCGTCGCGATGATCGCGGCGTCGGCCGCACTCACGATTTCCGGCGTGCCCTTCATGGGCCCGATCGGCGCCGCGCGTGTCGGCTTCGCTGATGGCGAGTATCAGCTCAACCCGTCGCTCGAAGTTGCCAGGGAAGGCCGTCTCGATCTCGTTGTTGCCGCGACTCAGGAAGCGGTGATGATGGTCGAATCCGAAGCCAAGGAGCTGACCGAGGAAGAAATGCTCGGTGCGGTCATGTTCGCTCATGCCGAAAGCCGCAAGGTGATCGACGCGATCATCTCGCTGGCGGAGAAGGCGGCGAAGGACCCTTGGGAGATCGACCTTTCCGATAACACCGCAGACATGAAGGCCAAGCTGAAGGGTCTGATCGGCAAGGATATTGCCGCAGCCTACAAGCTGACCGACAAGTCGGCACGGTCCAATGCGCTCAACGAGGCGCGCGCCAAGGCGAAGGAAGCTTTCGCGGAAGAAAGCCCGCAGACGCAGATGGTCGCCAACAAGACCATGAAGAAGCTGGAGGCGGAGATCGTCCGCACCGCGATCCTGAAGGATGGCGCGCGCATCGATGGCCGCACCACCACGCAGGTTCGCCCGATCGAAAGCATGGTCGGTTTCCTGCCGCGCACGCACGGTTCGGCGCTGTTCACGCGTGGCGAGACGCAGGCGATCTGCACCACCACGTTGGGTACCAAGGACGCCGAGCAGATGATCGACGGGCTCGACGGCCTGCATTATGAGCGCTTCATGCTGCACTATAATTTCCCGCCCTATTCGGTCGGTGAGGTGGGCCGCTTTGGCGCTCCCGGGCGTCGCGAAGTCGGCCATGGCAAGCTCGCCTGGCGCGCGCTTCACCCCGTGCTGCCGACGCATGACGAGTTCCCCTATACGATCCGTGTGCTGTCCGACATCACCGAATCCAACGGCTCCTCGTCGATGGCGACGGTATGCGGCGGCTGCCTCGCGATGATGGACGCTGGCGTTCCGCTGAAGCGTCCGGTCTCGGGCATCGCCATGGGCCTGATCCTGGAAGGCAAGGAGTTTGCCGTTCTTTCCGATATTCTCGGCGACGAGGATCATCTGGGCGACATGGACTTCAAGGTTGCCGGCACCGAGGCGGGCATCACCAGCCTTCAGATGGACATCAAGATCGCCGGCATTACCGAAGAGATCATGAAACAGGCACTTTCCCAGGCAAAGGAAGGCCGTGCGCATATCCTCGGTGAGATGAAGAAAGCGATCGGCGAGGTCAGCGGCGAGCTTTCGGCGCATGCTCCGCGTATCGAGACGATGCAGATCGACAAGTCGAAGATCCGCGACGTCATCGGCACCGGCGGCAAGGTGATCCGTGAAATCGTTGCCGAAACCGGTGCGAAGGTCGATATCGACGATGAAGGCGTGATCAAGATCTCGTCCTCGGACCTGAGCCAGATCGAGGCCGCACGTGCCTGGATCCAGGGCATTGTCGAGGAGCCCGAGGTCGGCAAGATCTACAACGGCAAGGTCGTCAACATCGTCGATTTCGGCGCGTTCGTGAACTTCATGGGCGGGAAGGACGGCCTCGTCCATGTTTCCGAAATGAAGAACGAGCGGGTCGAGAGGCCGACCGACGTTGTATCCGAAGGACAGGAGGTCAAGGTCAAGGTGCTCGAGATCGATGGGCGCGGAAAGGTCCGCCTGTCGATGCGGGTCGTCGATCAGGAAACCGGCGAGGAGCTGGAGGACACTCGTCCTCCGCGCGAACCGAAAGGTGACAGGGGTGATCGCGGAGGCCGCGGTGATCGAGGCGACCGGGGTGACCGGGGCGACCGTCGCCGGGGCGGCGGACGCGATCGCGATCGCGGTCCGCGCCGGGAACGGTCCGAGGGCGGCGAAGGTGAGGCGCCGGGCGGTCTGCCCGATTTCCTGACCCAGGACTGATCCCGTTCCATCACAGGGACATGAGGGCCGTCGCGAGTTCATCGCGGCGGCCCTTCGCTTTGTCGCAGCCCGCTGTCGTGAGCAGATAAATTTTTTTGCTTTGTCTGAAAAATTGCCGATGGCGATATATCATCCGGGTGCTCATTCACGACTTTCCGGAACAATATCCATCCCGTTACCGCAACAAAATTGCATGCGAGTTCCCGACTGTCGCGAGCGGGCCATTTTTCTTTTGATTCCGGTAGGTTATATCAGAGCTGCTGTCGCGCGGTTACGGGACATGACAATTTTGTGACCCGATCCTATCTCGCCGCCATCCCGAATGTGTCTTCCCGAAGCCCACAAGGTGACGCAGCAAGGGCCATTGGCAAGAGCTGTGTCACTCTCGGGTCGCAGGTCAATGGCCACCGATCATTGGAGAAGAAGATGGGTTATTCCGGCGGACCCCCCCCTCGCCAGAATCAATGGTCTTCGCGTGATCGCGAATCCGTCCCGGTGCCTCAGGAAACCAAAAGCCTGGAGCACCGGGCGGCCGAGCTTCACGCGGCCAACCGTCGACGGACCGAATTGTTCAGCCAACCGATAATGGCCGACCCAGTCATGGACATCATGCTGACGGCCCTTATCGCGCTGGAGCAAGGGACGGTCCTGACACGGACGTCGGCCGCAATGGCCAACCGGCTCTCCATTGCTAGCGCGGAGACACTGATCGACGATCTTGTCTCCGCGCGCCTTTTGCAGAAAGGTGCGCGTCGCGACCATATTTCGCTTACGCCGCTCGGCAGTGAGCTGATGCGCGAATTCGTACGTCGCGAAACCCTGTTGCGGTAACGAAAAGCGCGGCTGAGCGCGGCAGGGCGAAACTCCTTATACTTCCGCGAAGGTGTCGCACCGCGCCGGGTCGCCGGTATCGAGCCCGCGTTTCAGCCAGTACATGCGCTGCTCCGCCGAACCATGCGTGAACATTGACTCATTTGGGGTTCTGCCGGCGTTGCGCATCAACGTGTCATCGCCAATCTGATGGGCGGCGCGAAGCCCCTCTTCCAGGTCGCCGGGTTCCATCAGGTTGGTGTCGCGCGCTGCCCAGACTCCGGCGTAGCAATCCGCCTGCAGTTCCATTTTCACCTGCAGCGCATTGCCCTCTTCCTGGCTGGCGCGTTGCTGCGCCTTGCGGACCTGATCGGCGGTTCCGGTGATGGTCTGGATATGATGGCCGACCTCATGCGCGATCACATAGCCGATCGGAAAATCTCCCGGCGCGCCCATGCGGCTTTTCAGTTCCTCGAAAAATTCTGTATCGAGATAGATCTTGCGGTCGGCAGGACAATAGAAAGGCCCCATTGCCGATTGCGCTGCGCCGCATCCGGACATGCCGTTCCGGTTATAGAAAACCAGCGTCGGCGGGGGATATTGCTGCCCCTCGGCCGAAAAAATCTCCTGCCAACGCCTTTCGGTCGATCCGAGTACCTTCAAGGAGGTGCGCTGAATATCTGACAGTGACGCGGCATCCTCGGTCTGTTGTTGCGGGGATACGCTATTGCCTCCCCCGCCAAGGATGTTGAGGCCGCCGCCCATGACCGCCACGATGATGAGGACCACGGCGATGCCGCCACACCCGAATCGGGAACCGATAAGCGGCAGCAGCATGCCTAGCAGGTTTCCGCCGCCACCCATTCCACCGCCGAAGCCGCCTCCGCCGCGCTGGACCTCGAAATTGCTGCTTTCCTGCTCG
>JBFXHW010000085.1:0-9534 GCA_050176605.1 Sphingobium sp.
CATCCTGCCGAGGAGCGGGCGATTTACACTCGCGCGGTGTCGCTGCTCGCCGATCTGCACAGGCAGCCGGCGGTCGAAGCTCCGCCCTATGACCGCGCCGCCTATCAGCGCGAGGCAGGCCTATTGACCGAATGGTATTGCCCGGCGGCGGGTCTTGAGGTCGATACAGAGGGATATGAAGCTGCCTGGGATGCGGTGCTGCCGATCGTCGAGCAGGATGCGGCACCCCGCGTTACCGTGCTGCGTGACTATCATGCGGAAAATATCATGCTGATTTCCGGTCAGCCGCGCTCGCACGATCTCGGCCTGCTCGATTTTCAGGACGCGCTCGTCGGTCATCCGGCCTATGACCTTGTATCGCTGCTTCAGGATGCGCGGCGTGACGTCCCGCCCGAGCTGGAGCAGGAGATGCTGGCGCTTTACCGGAGCCTTGTCGCGCCAGGTGGCGATTTCGACGCAGCCTATGCCGTGCTGGGCGCGCAGCGCAACGCAAAGATCGTCGGTATCTTCACCCGGCTCTGGCGGCGCGACGGCAAGCCGCGCTATCTCTCTTTCCTGCCGCGCATGTGGGGCCTGCTGGAGCGCGACCTCGCCCATCCCGCGCTGGCCCCGATCGCGGAATGGTTCGCAAACAATATCCCCGACGCGGTGCGGCGGCGCGAGTTGGAGGGGCAGTGCGCGCCATGAGCGTCAAGATAACAACCGCGATGCTGATGGCAGCCGGGCTCGGCAAGCGCATGCGGCCGCTGACCGCAACGCGTCCAAAGCCGCTGGTCAAGGTCGGTGGAAGGCCCCTGATCGACCATGCACTCGACCGGCTGGAAGCAGGCGGCATCGAGCGGGTGATCGTCAACGTCCATTATCTTCCCGATGCGCTGATCGCCCATATGAAGGCGCGCAAGTCACCGATGGAGATCCTGATCTCCGACGAACGCGAAAAGCTGCTCGAAACCGGTGGCGGATTGATGAAGGCGGCGGCGCTGCTGGGCGACCAGCCGTTCCTGTGCGCCAATAGCGACAATCTCTGGATCGATGGCCCGCGTGACAGCATCGCGACGCTGTCTGCCCTGTGGGACGATGCGCGGATGGACGCGCTGCTGTTGATGGTGCCGCATGCGCGGGCGACCTGTCATGGCGGTCCGGGCGATTTTCACATGACGGCAACAGGCCAGCTCCGCCGACGCAAGCCGGGCCATATTGCGCCCTTCGTGTTCACCGGCGTCCAGATCATCTCGCCGCGCTTGCTTGCCGATCCGCCGGGCGATGTCTTCTCTACCAATGTCTTCTGGAACCGGGCTATGGAGGCGGACCGCCTCTTTGGTGCTTCGCATCAGGGACTTTGGTTCGATGTCGGCACGCCGCAGGCGATTCCCGTGGTCGAAGCCATGCTGGGCCATGGCTGACCGGAGCCTTCCGGCTATCTTCACGATACCCGCGCATCGCGCCTTTGCCGACGCGCTCGCCGCCGGATTGATCGCGATGTACGGCAAGGAGAAGCTGGACCTCGCTCGCGGCGTCGTCCTGCTGCCGAACAACCGCGCTGTCAGGGCGCTGAGCGATGCTTTCGTGCGACAGTCTGGCGGCGGCATGCTGATGCCTCGATTGCTGCCGATCGGTGATGAGGCTCTCGGCGAAAGGCTTGGGTCGGCGCTCGATCCGATGGGAGACGCGCCCGACATTTCGCCAGCGATTCCGGCGATGGACCGGCAAATGATCCTCGCCCGGATGGTGAGCGAGGTCCGCGCCACGCACGGCCAGCCGGTTGATGCCGGAGAGGCCATGCGGCTGGCGCAGGCATTGGGCGATACGATCGATCAACTGTATATCGAGGGTATCGATCCGGGCGCTTTGCGGCGGTTGGACCTTACCAGCGAGCTGCAGAGTCATTGGCAGGCGTCGCTGCGCCTGCTCGAAATCCTGCTCGACCGCTGGCCGGACGAACTCGCGCAGCGCGGGTGCATCGATCTTTCCGACAGGCGGAACCGGCTGTTGCGGCATGCGGCGCGGCGCTGGCGGGACAGTACGCCCGGCCGTTTCGTGGTCGCCGCCGGAATTTCTACCGCCGCGCCAGCCATCTGTGCGTTGCTTCGTACAATCGCTCATATGGATCACGGTCAGGTGGTGCTGGCGGCGCTCGATCAGCATATGACCCCCGCCGAGTGGGATGCGATAGGACCGTTCGATCCTGACCCCGTGACTGGCACAAGGCGCCGGGCCGAGGAGAGCCACCCGCAATTTCAGTTGAAGCGCATGCTCGATCGTATCGGCGTCGCGCGCGAGGAAGTGGCGTTGTGGCGCTGGGGAGGGGGGCATGACGCGCGAGCGGCGCGCAGCCGCAATATCTCCAATGCCATGCTCGTGCCTGCCCATAGCGGAAAATGGCGGGATCTGAAGGCGGAGGAGCGCACGTTCAACGGTGTTCGCCTGCTGGAGGCGGCAAGTCCGGCGGAAGAGGCGCAGGCCGTTGCGCTGCTACTTCGCGAGGCGGTTGAAACTCCCGGACGTACAGCCGCGCTGGTAACGCCGGACCGGGAACTCGCGACGCGCGTGTCCGCCCATCTCGAACGCTGGGGCATCGCCGCGGACGACAGCGCCGGTCAGCCGCTTGCCCAGACGCCGCCGGGCACATTGCTGCTCGCGCTGGCGCGGGTCATCGCGGAGGGCTTCGCGCCCGTTCAACTGCTCGATATGCTGAAGCATCCGCTGACTATGCGAGGAGAAGGACGGATCGGCTGGCTGGAAGAGGTGCGCGGCCTCGACCTGCTTCTGCGCGGTCCGCGTCCCGACAGAGGCCTCGCCGGTCTCGATGCGCGTCTTGCGTCGCGTCCCGAAGGCGAACAGGATCGGCAGGCCCGTTTGCGCGCCGATGTCGCGCGCTGGTGGGTGGACGTACGCCAGATGCTCGAACCGCTGGACCGCATGGTAGACGGTGTTGGCGAGCTTGCCACCATGCTGGTGGTGCTGCGCGAGGTGGCGGGCATACTCAGCGCCGATCAGATCTGGGCGGGGCATCAGGGGCGGGCGCTGGCCGATCTGTTCGCGGAGATGGAACGCTCTGCCCCGCTCGGCCCGGCGGTCATGGAGGCGCGTGCTCTGCCGGATTTGCTGGCCCGCCTGCTCGAAGGCGTTGCGATCAGGCCGCCGCAGGGCGGCCACCCGCGCGTTGCGATCTACGGCCTGCTGGAAGCACGGCTGCAACAGGCAGACCTCATGATCCTCTCCGGACTGAACGAAGGCACATGGCCCGGTATTCCCGCGCCCGATCCCTGGCTGTCTCCGCGCGTGCGGCACGAGATCGGTCTGCCCGGCATAGAGCAGCGCATAGGCCTTTCCGCTCATGATTTCGCCAGTAGCCTGGGCGCACCGGACGTGATCGTCACCCGGTCTCGGAAAAGCGGCGGCGCTCCAGCCATTGCTTCGCGTTTCTGGCTGCGGCTTCAGGCAATCGCCAGCGAGAATATCAAGGTGGCGGATGACGCCTTGTGCTGGGCGAGGGCGATCGACAAACCCGGCACGTTCGATCCGGCGAAGAAGCCACGGCCCCGCCCCCCAGCGGATTTGCGCCCCCGCGCCGTTGCGGTAACGCAGGTCGACCGTCTGGTCGCCGACCCCTACGCCTTTTACGCCGCGCGGATATTGCGCCTGCCAAAACTGGAACGCGTCGATGCCGATCCCGGTCCGGCTTGGCGTGGAACGATGGTGCATCGCGTGTTGGAACTCTGGTTTAGCGAGGATCGCTGTGCGCCGGGCCGGCTGGAAGAACGAACCCGGGCGCTCGCCGAAGGTCCGGATGCTCACGCGATCACCCGCGCGCTCTGGTTGCCGCGTCTGCTTGGTGCAATGCGCTGGATCGATAGTGAGGTCGCCGCCGATGCGGCCGAAGGACGGCATATCGCGCTGGTGGAAACGCGGGGAGAGATCGTGCTGGGCGGCATTGCGCTTTCGGGAACCGCTGACCGTATCGATCGGCTGGCCGAAGGCGGCATCGCCATCGTCGATTACAAGACGGGCAAGCCGCCGAGCGCGAAACAGGTAGAGGCGGGTTTCGCCCTCCAGCTTGGTCTGCTCGGCGCAATTGCCGAGGCGCGTGGATTCGGAGAGCTGGGCGAGGGCGTAGAGGCGCGAAAATTTGAATATTGGTCCACGGGAAAGAGCAAGGGCGGCGAATTCGGCTATCGCGTCAGTCCGGTCAAACCGGGAGGAAGCGACAAGGTCGTGGCCACCGAAATGCTGACCGAGCATGCGCGGCAGAAGTTTTTGCTGGCGGCGGGTAGATGGCTGACCGGAAACGAGCCGTTCGTGGCGCAGCTCAATCCCGAATTGCCGAGCTATGGCGACTATGACCAGCTCATGCGGCTGGAAGAATGGTATGGGCGCGGGGACAGGGCGGAGCAGCCTGTATGAACCGACGTGCGAGCCCGTTGTTGCCGCTGCGCGGCGTTCAGGCGACGGCTTCCTCACCGGATTCTCACGTCTGGCTCTCCGCCTCGGCGGGCACGGGCAAGACGCATGTACTGACCGCGCGGGTATTCCGCCTGCTGCTCGGCGGTGTTCCGCCGGAGAATATTCTCTGTCTTACCTTCACCAAGGCCGGTGCATCGGAAATGGCGGACCGGATCCATGCGCGGCTTGCGGCCTGGGTACGGATGAGCGATGCGGACCTCGCCCTCGACCTAAAGGCGCTGGGCGAGGAACTGGGGCCGGAACGGCGGGGACGGGCGCGCCAGTTGTTCGCGCGCGTGCTGGAGGCAACCGGCGGGGGCTTGCGCATCCGCACGATCCACAGCTTCTGCCAGCAGCTTCTGGCGTCCTTCCCGCTCGAGGCCGGCCTTGTTCCCGGCTTCCGTGCGCTGGAGGATCGCGAGCAGCAGGAACTTGCACGCGAAGCGTTGCAGGACATGGTCGTCGACGCCGAAAACTGCCGCGACACGACACTGTTGGAGGCACTGCATGCCCTTTCGCTGCGGCTGGGCGAGCAGGACGCGCAGGCCTATCTGGCGCGCTGTACGGGTGCTGCCGATGTGCTTGCCGGGCTGCCCGCCGATATCGGGAGCTGGTTGTTCGGTGTCCTCGGTCTGCCCGAGGGCGATATCGAGGCGGCGATAGCGGAAGCATGCGCGGATGAGGTGTTCGACGTTGACGCGCTTTCGCGCGTTGCCCGCATCAATCGTGACTGGGGCACATCAACCGGGCTTGGTCATGCGGACCGGATCGCAGCTTGGCTGGCGGCGGAACCCGTGCGGCGGGCGGTACTGCTCGATGATCTGAAGACCGCCTTTTTTACAACGGGCGGAGACCTGCGAAAAATTCAGAAAGGACAAGAGAAAGTCGATCCGGCATATGGTGATCTGGCGGCTGAGGTGGGCGAGGCGGTTTTCGCTCTCATCGCCCTCCGCGCGCGCGCCGCCTACGCCCGCCTTGCCGCGCAGGGGCTGCACGCCGGACGAAGCTTTTCCGAGGCCTATCTCGCCGCCAAGCGGCGCGCGGGCGCGGTCGATTATGACGATCTGATCGCCCATGCCGCGGCATTGCTGAGGAGCGAGGGCGCGGCGGCCTGGATTCGCTACAAGCTTGACAGCAGTACCGACCATATCCTCGTCGACGAGGCACAGGATACGAACGCCTATCAATGGGCCATCGTCGATGCGCTTGCCGATGAATTTTTCGCGGGCGAAGGCGCCCATGGTGATCAGATGCGCACGCTCTTTACCGTCGGCGACTTCAAGCAGGCGATTTTCGGTTTTCAGGGTACGTCGCCAAAATCCTTTGAGACTGCGCGGGAGCATTTCCGCCAGCGCGCGCGCGACGTGGAACATGATTTTCACGATCTGTCACTCGATGAGAGCTTTCGCTCTACACCCGCCGTTCTGGAGGTCGTCGATGCCACGGTCGCGACCCTGGGCGCGGAGGCTCTGGGCCTTTCACCGCAAACCGTCCTGCATCACAGCCAGAACGGCTTTCCGGGGCTCGTCGGCCTGCTGAAGCCCGTGGCTACTGTTTCCGGAAGTGACGACACGGGAGATCCTCCGCCAGAGGGCGAGGAAGACTGGCTCGCCGATCAGGACCGGATGCTGGCCGAACGCATCGCCGGGCAGGTGAAGGCGTGGATCGACGGCGGCCTGATGCTGCAATCGAAGGGCAGGGCGTTGCGCGCGGGCGATATCATGATCCTGCTGCGCAAGCGGGGGGCGCTCGCCCGTCTCATCGTCGCTCGGCTCTATGAGGCCGGAGTGCCGGTTGCGGGCGTGGACCGGCTACGTCTTCAGGCGCCGCTCGGGGTGCAGGATCTGATGGCTGCGTTGCGCTTCGCCAGCCAGCCGGAAGACGACCTCAACCTTGCCGGCCTGCTGGTGTCGCCGCTCATCGGCTGGAGCCAGGACGATCTGATGGACCGTGCGGTGCCGCGCAAGGGCTCGCTCTGGCGCCATTTACGGGAAAATTCCGCCACGCCGGCGGCTGATCTGGCGGTGTTGCAGGACATATTGGCAAAGGCCGACTTCGTGACACCTTACAGGTTGCTCGAACATCTGCTCTCGGGGCCGACGCGCGGTCGCCATCGCCTGATCGCCCGATTGGGCGAGGAGGCGCGCGACAGCATGGAGGAACTGCTCAACGCGGCGCTTGCCCATGAAAGGAAGGAACAGCCCTCCCTGCAGGGCTTTATCGACTGGTTCGACCGTGAGGAAGGCGACATAAAGCGCGAGGACGACGGCAATGCCGACGCGGTGCGACTGCTTACCGTGCATGGCGCCAAGGGGCTGCAGGCGCCGCTGGTCATCCTCGCCGACGCGTGCGGCGATCCCGAGGTTCGCCGTCGCGGCTCCGCTCTCGATGTACGGCTGTCGGGTGATGCGCGGCTGCCCCTTGTCTCGCCGCGCAAGGAGGAATGCTGGGATCTCGTGGAGCAGGCCGCCATTGCAGATACGCTGATCGAGCGGGAAGAGCATTGGCGTTTGCTCTATGTCGCGATGACTCGCGCGGAGGAACAGCTTTATGTGACCGGTGCGCTCGGCCCCCGGGCAAAGGGACAGATCCCTATCGAAAGCTGGTTTGCGGCTGTCGAGCGCGGCATGTCGGCGCTCGGTGCCGACTGGTGCGACGATCCGCTCTGGGGTGCGGCCATCGAATGGCGGGGTTCGGTTCAACTCGCGCCAAAGGCTGCGGAAAAGGGCGATGCTAAAGCGACCGACGACGCCGTGGAACTGCCGGACTGGATTTTTATGCCCGCGCCACGGGAAGCGAGGCCGCCAAGGCCGCTCGCGCCGACGGTGCGCATGGACGATGACCAGCCCTATCCGCCTCCCTCGCCCGCAATGGCCCGCGCCGCAGCTCATGGCCGGCTGCTTCACAGTCTGTACGAGCGTTTGCCCGATGTCGTGCCCGGCGAACGACGGGCGGCGGCGGATCGCTGGCTGGAACGGGAGGGCGGCCTGAGCGATGCCGATGAGCGCGCTGCCCTTGTTGATCAGGCGCTGGGCATCATCGACGCGCCGGAGCATGCAGAACTGTTCGGAGCGGGGTCGCTTGCAGAGGCACCTGTGGCCGCCGTCGTGGGTGGAGAGGTGGTGAACGGGATCATCGACCGGCTGGTGATCGGCGAAGACATGATCAGGATTGTGGACTTCAAGACAGGCCGGCAGGTGCCGGAATCGACAGATCTAATCCCTGTGGCCTATTTGCGTCAGATGGCGGCCTATGTCGCCGCCCTTGAAACCATATTCCCCGGCCGCCGGGTGGAAGCGTCATTGCTCTACACCGCTGCGCCCCGGCTGTTTGTGCTCGACGAGGCGCTGCTCGCTCCCCAAAAGCCGGGCTTCGGGGTCTGAAAATACTTCTTGTCCGAACTTCCGGTTGAGGGATTGCCAGTTCATTCCTACATCACATGACATCAGCAAGGAGATTCCCATGGCAACGAAGGCTATCAGTGATGCGAGCTTCAGCTCCGACGTTATCGGTTCGGATGTTCCTGTCCTCGTCGATTTCTGGGCGGAATGGTGCGGCCCGTGCAAGATGATCGGCCCGGCGCTGGAGGAAATTTCGGACGAGCTGGATGGCAAGGTCGTCATCGCCAAGCATAATATCGACGATAATCCGGAAATGCCTGGCAAACTGGGCGTGCGCGGCATCCCCACGATGATCCTGTTCAAGAATGGTGAGGCGGTTGCCACCAAGGTCGGCGCAGCGCCCAAGAGCCAGCTCAAGTCCTGGCTTGAACAGCAGCTTTGAACGGCGTCAGTAGCGCGCCTCAACGAACCACAGGCCGTCGGGCGGCGCATTAAGTCCCAGTTCCGCCCGGTCGGCCGCCGTCAGCGCCGCTTGCATGTTGGCGATGCCCCACCGGCCCATGCCCACCAGAGCGAGACAGCCAACCATCGACCGGACCTGATGATGGAGGAAGCTGCGCGCCTCGACGCGAATGTCGATCCGGTCGTTTGATCTTTCCACCTCCAGTCGATCCAGGGTCTTTACAGGGCTTTCTGCCTGGCAGTGTGCGGAGCGGAAGGTCGTGAAGTCATGCTTGCCGATGAGCAGCCCGGCCGCCTCGGCCATCGCGCGCTCGTCGAGCGTCTGCGGGATCTGCCAGGCGAGACCTTTTTCCCATGTCAACGGCGCCCGGCGATTGACAATGCGATAGACGTAGGACCGGCCGATACACGAAAACCGGGCATGCCAGTCGTCCGCGACAGCCTCGCAGGCCAGTATTGCGACCGGATCGGGGCGAAGCTGGGCGTTCAGCGCCTCCATCATGCGGAAAGGCGCGATTTCCTTTTCGACATCCGCATGGGCGCGCATGGCGAGGGCGTGAACGCCCGAATCGGTGCGGCCCGCACAATGCAGGACGGCCTGTTCGCCGGTGACCGCCAGAATGGCCTCTTCGATCGCCTGCTGCACGCTTGGTCCGTGCGCCTGCCTCTGCCATCCCATGAACGGACGCCCGTCATATTCAACCGTGAAGGCGAACCGGGTCATGGGTCCAGTCGGGTGCCCGCTGGAATCGCGAAACCGCGCAACAGTTCCTCCACGCCCATTGCGCCTTTCCCGGCGCGCTGGATAAGTGTTGGCCGCAGGCAATCTTTCCCGAACCCGATCGTCAGCCTGTCGTCGATCACCATGCCCGGCTCGCCGAGCAGACTTACGACTTCCGCCGCCAGTACGCGAAACCTCTCCCCCTCGATCAGGAAGAACGCGCCCGGTGCCGGGTTGAATGCACGCACCTGCCGCTCCGCCTGCATCGCGCCCGCCGTGAAATCGAGCCGGGCCTCCTCCTTGGTGATCTTTGCCGCATAGGTGACGCCGTCATGCGGCTGCGGAGCGCGGGCGAATGCGTCGAACTTGCCCAACACCTCGACGATCAGGCGGGCGCCGGTTTGGGCCAGTTCGCTGGTCAGCTCTCCTGCTGTCTTGCCGTCGATGGGCGTTCGCGACTTGGCCAGCAACGGTCCGGTATCGAGCCCTTCTTCCATCTGCATGATGGTGATGCCGGTTTCCGCGTCGCCCGTCATTATCGCGCGCTGTATCGGGGCTGCGCCGCGC
>JBFXHW010000086.1:0-9473 GCA_050176605.1 Sphingobium sp.
AGTCTGTGACGGCATAGGTCGACAGCAGCGAGAAATTATATTTCGGCACATTGGGGAAGCGCGATCCGACAGTGGCCGGATCGGCCGACGACACGATCTTCGCGTCGAGCAGGGTGAAGCCGCCGAAGGCCGACCAGCGCGGCGTTATGTTGCCGCTGACACCGATCTCTGCGCCACGCGAGCGCAGCCCGCCGACAAGCTGATAGGTGCCGTTTGCCGGGTCCTGCTCGCGCGCATTGTCCTTGTCGATCTGGAATATCGCCGCGGTCACAAGCAGGTGCTGGTTGACCTCCAGCTTGGCGCCGATCTCATAGGCCTTGTTGCGCTCCGGCTTCAGATTCTCGACGCCGACACCGCCGCCATAGGTGGGACTGGCGCTATCGAGCTGTTCGCCGGACGGATTGGACGATGTGCTGAACGAGGCATAGAGGCTGGCCGCCTCGACCGGCTTGTAGAGCAGGCTCGCCTGATAGTTCAGGAATTCGGGGTGAATGTTCACATCATAGTTCGTGCCACGGCTGGCGCCGCTCAGCCGGATGTCGAACGCGTCGTAGCGAAGGCCCAGGGTCGCTTTCCATTGCGGCGAAAATTCCACCGTGTCGATCAGATAGGCCGACATGGTCTCGACCTTGGCGAGCGCGGGTGTGGCGGTCGTATCGAGCAATGCGGGGATCCTGAACCCCAGCAGGGGATTGGGATCAAACAGGTTGAGCGGAGCGATGCCCGGCGTCGGCTGGGGATTGCCGTTGGCATCCTCGATGAAACTGGGGAAGGTGTAGCGCCTGTTGACGACCTTCTCGCGGGAGATTTCGACCCCTCCGACAAGCGTGTGCGAGATACTGCCGGTATCAAGGCGCACCGTTGCGTCGGCCAGCATTGCGAAGGTCGAATTGTCACCATGACGCTGTGGCGCGCCGGTCGATACGGTCCAGTTGGCGGGGTCAGGATCGGACGTATCGGGCGCGCGCGGTACGCTCACCACATAATAGTTCCAGGTTTCGCCGTAGCGGACGGTCGAGCGCAGCGCGATTCTGTCGCTGGGTTCGAATTTCACCGTAACGGTGCCGATGTCCGCGCCATTGTCGAGGAAATCGCGGCCGACCGCGCCATAGAAATTGTCGGCGTTCACCTTGTAGGGCCGCTGGGTGGCGACATCGAAGGGATGGCCGTAATCGGACATGCCGTCGAGCCGGTAGCCATAATAGTCTGCGGCGATCGAGAGCGTGTCGGTCGCCTGCCACAGGGCGGCGGCCGCAACGCCCCAGCGTTCCGCGCCGACATGGTCGCGTCCCGGCGTATCGGCATTGTGATAGAGGCCGTTCAGGCGGACGGCGAAGCCTTCGCCAAGCTGATAGTTGGCGTCGACGGTCGCGCGATAGAAATTCTCCGTGCCGATGCCGCCCTCTATGCTGACGAAGTCATTGCCGAGTTGCGGCCGCTTGGATTGCAGGCTGACAAGCCCGCCGGTCGTCCCGCGACCGCCGAAGCTGCCGGACGGGCCTTTCACTACCTCGATCTGTTCGACCGCGAAGACCTCGCGGCTGGTGACGCCGGGATCGCGCAACCCGTCGATATAAACGTCGCCGCGCGCGTCGAACCCGCGGATGAAGATGCGATCGCCAAAGGCATTGCCACCCTCTCCGGTGCCGAGCGTGACGCCGGGCGTGGAGCGAACGACGTCGCGGAAGCTGGTCGCGCCGATATCCTCGATCACTTCCCTGGGAATGGCCGTCACTGTCTTGGGCGTATCGCGCAGCGGCTCGGTGAACTTGCCGTCGGCCGACCGGTCCACCTTGTAGGGAGCCTCCGGATCGGCATTGGGATTGGCGTCGGCCTGGCGCTCGCCCACGACGAGGATGTGATCGGGATTGTCCGAATCCGGATCGGGGGCGGCATGGGCGGACGCAAAGGGCATCGCCGCGATGGCGAGCGCCGCGAACATGGCGCCGGTGTCGGCAGGAGTATTGGCGAGCCGGGTCTTGTTGGACGCGATATAACGTAGTGACATGAAACAGCATTTCCCTTGTTGACGGGATTGCTGTTATTGAGAACCATTCGCAGAGTCAATCGCTGTTGCGAATTATTTGCAGTATTTGGTCCATAACCAGATACGAATTGCGCTGGCAAGATTGGGCGGCGGGCCGCCGACGGTTTCCGTCCCGGCGGATGCGCTCAATACCGCGATGCGGGATTCGTCGATGCGCGCCACCAGGGCGTTGACAGCAACGCCTTCCTCTCGCGCAGCGCGATGCAGCGCGTCCCAGAAAGGCGGTTCGAGACTGATCGACGTGCGATGGCCCGCGATGCTGATGCTGTGCTTGACCGGGCCGGAGGCCGGATGAGCGGGGAGCCGTCTGTCCTTGTCGGCCATGGCGGCTCCAGGTTCGACGCCCGTGGCGTCAGTACATATGCTGGCCGCCGTTGATCGACATGGTCGATCCGGTGACAAAGGCCGCGTCCTCACTGCACAGGAACGCGACGCCGCGCGCGATTTCCTCGGCATGGCCAAGGCGACCGACCGGTATCTTGGCCACGATCTTTTCCAGTACCGGCGGCGGCACCGCGGCAACCATGTCCGTGTCGATATAGCCCGGCGCTATGGCGTTCACGGTGATGCCAAATCGTGCGCCTTCCTGCGCAAGCGCCTTGGTGAAGCCGTGGATGCCCGATTTGGCGGCGGCATAGTTCACCTGACCATATTGCCCGGCCTGACCGTTGACCGAACCGATATTGACGAAGCGGCCCCAGCCGCGTTCGCGCATGCTGCCGAATGTAGCCTTCGCCATGTTGAAGCATCCGCCAAGGTTGATGCGCATGACATCGTTCCAGTCGTCGAAGCTCATCTTCGCCAGCACGCCGTCGCGGGTAATGCCCGCATTGTTGACGACGACATCGATCGGGCCGATTTCTGCCGCAACCTGCGCGCAGCCATCGAGGCAGGCCTGATGATCGCCCACGTCCCATTTGTAGGAGGCGATCCCGGTATTCTGCGAAAACGCCTTCGCCTTTTCTTCATTGCCCGCATAATTCGCAACGACGGTCATGCCCATGTCGCGCAGTGCTATGCTGATAGCCTCACCGATACCCCTGGTCCCACCCGTGACGATCGCTACTCTGGTCATCGCATCCTCTCCTGTCGTTATGGGGACTCTGTTGCATTACAGTGTATCAAATCCAGCCGGACAGCTCCCGCCGGACCAGCCCCTCATAAAGATCAATAGCCTCATCATCGGCGTTCAAACAAGGGAGATATGCGAAATTTTTGCCGGAATTCCGCAGAAAAATGTCCTTTCCTCGAATGGCAATCTCTTCAAGCGTTTCGAGACAGTCGGCAGAGAAGCCGGGCGCCATCACCGCAATGTCGCAAAGGCCGCGCGCGGGCAGTTCGGCAAGCGTCTGCTCGGTCGACGGTTCGAGCCAGCGCGCCCGCCCGAAGCGCGACTGAAAGCTCAGTTCCACCGGTCCGTCGAGATCGCCCTGCAGCGCCTCGCCCAGGAGGCGAGCGGTCTTGACGCAATGGCAATGATAGGGATCGCCCAGATGCAGGGTGCGCTCGGGCATCCCGTGAAAGCTGAGCAGCAGGGCCTTCGGGCGGAAATCCAGCGTCGCGAGATGGCGGCGCGCATGCACAGCCAGCGCGGCGATATAGGCGGGGTCGTCATGATAGGCCGGCAGGGTGCGTATCGCGGGCTGCCAGCGCATCGCGCCGAGCGCCGAGAACAGCGCGTCCTGCGCGCTGGCGGTCGTCGCGCCGCTATATTGCGGATAGAGCGGCGCGAGCAGGATCCGCTCGCATCCAGCCTGTTTCAGCGCCGCGATCCGTGATGCGATCGACGGGTTGCCATAGCGCATTGCCCAGTCGATGATTACCCCGTCGTTGGCAAAACGACCAGCCAGCGCCTCGGCAGCGGCGCGGGTGTGGACGGCAAGCGGCGATCCGCTCCGCATCCACACCTGCGCATAGGCATGCGCGGATTTGCGTGGGCGCGTGTTGAGGATGATGCCGCGCAATATCGGCTGCCACAGGATCGGCGGGATCTCTACGACGCGGCGGTCGGACAGGAATTCGCGCAGATAGCGTTTTACCGCCGCAGGTTCGGGCGCGTCCGGCGTGCCGAGATTGACGACAAGCACGCCGATTCGCGGGGCAAGCACCGGCGGGTGATCGGCCGGGCGTATGGGCAGGGGCGCCGCCTGATCTCCCGGCCCCGTCATTGCGGGCGCACCAGCGGAATCGCGCGATTGCGGCGACCGGTCAGCGTGAAGAGCGCGCCGGCGAGCGCCGGTGCGACGGGCGGTACGCCGATCTGGCCGATGCCCGCCGGTTCCGCCTCGCTGGGCAGCAGCTCGACGCTGACATCCCCGATATCGGCCAGCCTCGGCAGGCCCATCCGGCCCATGATCACGCGTCTGGGCAGGCCGTTCGTATAATCGGCCATGGCGCCGGTCGCTGCGCCGAGACCGAACAGGATGCCGCCCTCTATCTGTTGCCGGGCGATGTCCGGATGCGGCTGATTGCCGACATCGGCGACCGCGACGATGTTGGTTGCGCGGATCGATCCGCTTTCGAGCGTCGCCTCGATCATCAGGGCGATGAAGCCGCCATCCATCGCATGGATGGCGATGCCCTGTCCGCTCCCCATCGTGCCACCCTGCCAACCGCCCATCGCCGTGACGGTCGTCAGACAGCGGGCGAGGCGGGTCTGGCCACCGAGATGCTGCATGCGGAACGAAAAAGGCTCGATGTTCGCGCTATAGGCAAGCTCGTCAATGAAGCTTTCGGTGAAGAAGCAGGTATAGCTGTCCGCATTGGCGCGCCAGCGGCCGACGGGCAGGCGGACATCGGCGGGATAATGGTCGATCGCGTAGATCGGGATGCCATAGGGCGAAGGCATGCCCGAGAGCGCGTGCCGATCCGGTCTGTCGCCAGCGCGCAGGGCGGCTTCCACCGGCGTCTTGCCGTGCGCGATCCGGTCCCAGAGCTGCGGGTTGGCGGCGGGCGCCGAGACCTTCGCCGCCAGCGATTCGATCCGCCCGCCCGTGCCGAGCTTCGCCCACATGCGCGCATTTGCGGGGGGGCGGGGGCGGTCGCTGATGATGTCCTCCGCGCGCGAATAGAGAAGTTGCACGGGGCGTTTCAGCGCGCGCGCGATCAGCGCCGCCTGTACCGCCGGTTCATGCTCGAAACGGCGGCCGAAGGAGCCCCCCGCCGAAACGGGATAGATGTTCACTGCCGTTTCGGCGAGGCCCAGCGCCTTCGCCACCGCCTTGCGGCAGAAGGCTGGCGCCTGGCTCGCCGCCCAGACCTCGGCGCGCCCCTCCTCGACGCGCGCGGTGGCGCAGGGGGGCTCGATCGCGAGATGCAGGGCGGGCGCAACGCGATAGTCCGCCCGGATCAGACGGGCGCCGGCAAAGCTCGCGGCAAGATCGCCCTGCGCATAAATGCGGCTGCCCTCGCCGCGCTCAAACGCGTCGTCCAGCGCCTTTTCTATCGCCGCGCCGTCGAGTGGCGGTCCTGCGACCTCGAACACCGGGTCGATCAGATCGAGCGCCTTGTTTGCCGCCCACCAGTTGGTCGCGCAGGCGGCGACCCACTGGTCTTCCTTCACCAGCTGAAGAAAGCCGGTCACTTTCTTCGCCTCGGCATCGCGGGAGGACTTGAGGCGCACCGCGCCGGGCGGCCCCTGCCGGATCGAGGCATAGACCATGTCCGGCAAGCGGATATCGGCGGCGAAATTATGCGATCCGTCGATCTTGGAGGGAATGTCGAGCCGGGGCACGTCCGATCCCAGCAGGCGTTCGTCGTCGTAGGCGCGCCCCGAAACCACATCGGGCAGGGTGAAGCCCGCCGCCTCGCCCGCCAGTTCGCCGATCCGCAGCGTGCGCTGGCCATCGGTGACGATCCCGTTCTCTATGCGGCAGCTTTCGAAAGGGATGCCCCAGCGCGCGCCCGCTGCCTTGCACAGCAGCACGCGCGCCGCCGCGCCTGCCTCGCGATAGGCTCCGGCGAAATTGCGGATGGAGGTCGAACCGCCGGTCAGCATCATCGCGCTGCGCGTCGCCATCTCGTGCATCGCCCAGTCGCCCGCTCCCCCCGCCAGGCGCGACCAGTCACTCTCCAGAAACTCTCGCGCGAGCAGGGTGTTGGCGTAGAGCGGGCTGACTGGCGCGCCCTGTACGGCGACGGTGCGCCAGTCCGCGCCCAGCTCGTCGGCCAGTATCTGCGGCAGGACCGTGGTGACGCCCTGCCCCATTTCGAGCTGAGGCACGACGACGATAATCTGCCCTGCGGTGTCGATCTTCAGGAAGGCGTTGATCAGCGTTTCGTTGCTGCCGACCGGGAGGTTGGGCCGATAGCTGCGCGGCCAAAGGCCCCATCCGAGCAGCAGACCCGCCGTTGCGCCACCGCCGATCAGCAGCGTCCGGCGGTCGATCTTTGCCGAGATACCCCTTTTCTGATCCGGTGATCGCCGCATACCCGCTGGTGCATAGCCGCGCGCGCGGGAAAGGCAAAGAGGTTAGGAGACAGGCTCCAGGCCCAGACGCGGAATCTCGATCGCGGGGCAATGGTCCATCACCACCTTCAGCCCTGCATCCTCCGCGCGCTTCGCGGCCTGCTCATTGATCACGCCGAGCTGCATCCAGGCGGCCTTCGCACCCGCCTCTATCGCTTCATCGACCACGTCGCCTGCGGCCTCGCTGTTGCGGAAGATATCGACCATATCGATCGGCTCCGCGATGCCGGAAAGCGAGGCGACGACCGTCTGCCCATGGATCGTCTGGCCCGCAAGACCGGGATTGACCGGTATCACGCGATAGCCATGAGAGAGCAACGTGCGCATCACGCCGTTGCTGGGCCGGTCGGGCCTGGCCGACGCGCCGACGAGGGCGATGGTATGGACTGACGATAGCAGGTCGGCGATTTCGGTATCGGTGGTGAGCGGCACGATGGTCTCCTTCGCCTCAGGAGATGGGACCGCGGCGCCGCATGTCAATCAGCGCGCATCCAGCCAGTCCTTCACCCGTGCGGCGAGCGCGAGGAACGGTTGTGCGTCCGCTTCCTCGCCCAACGCTGGGGGGGTGCCCGCGTCCGAGGCGGTGCGAATGCCGATCGACAGCGGAATGCGGCCGAGAAACGGCATGCCCAGCCGTCCCGCCGCCGCTTCGGCCCCGCCCTGGCCGAACGGATCGGATATCTCGCCGCAATGCGGGCAGGTATAGCCAGCCATATTCTCGACAAGGCCGATCATGGGCACGCCGGTCTGCTCGAACAGGTTTACGGCGCGTTCGGCATCGATCAGCGCAAGGTCCTGAGGCGTGGAAACGATGATCGCCCCCGCTGGCTTGTGCTTCTGGACCATCGAAAGCTGAACATCGCCGGTGCCGGGCGGCATGTCGACGACCAGAACGTCTATGCCATCCCATTTCGCCTCGACAAGCTGGCCGAGCGCATTGCCGGCCATCGGCCCACGCCACGCGATCGCCTGTCCCGGCTTTACCAGATGCCCCATCGACAGCATGGGGATGCCGCCCGCGCCCCGGATCGGGATCATCCGCTTGTCGTCTGCTTCCGGCTTTTGCCCTTCGCTCGCCAGCAGGCGCGGTTGCGACGGGCCATAGATATCGGCGTCCACGAGGCCGACGCGCACGCCGAGCCGGGATAGCGCGATGGCGAGATTGGCGGAAACGGTCGATTTGCCGACCCCACCCTTGCCGGAAGCCACGGCTATGATCACCGTCTCTTGCCGCTCGGCGGTCTGGGCGATGCGCACGGCGGCGATGCCGGGCGTCGCGCCCGCCTCGCGTTCGACCGCCTCCGCCATCGCGCGGCGTTCTTCTTCGGCCAATCCGCCGACATCCAGCGCCAGCGTCAGGACGCCGTCGCGCAGCCTGGGCGTGCTGGTGCGGTTGCCGGAGAGGGACGAGAGGCGGTCGGAGAGAGCATCCAGATCGATCATGGCCCGCCTCCTATGCGATAATCGTGGCAAAGGCACTGTTTTTCCGGCGCGCGGATACCTATAGGGGGAGCATGACGAAAGACAGATCACTGCTTCGCCGCCTGTTCGCCTCCCTTCCGACAGCACGGATTCTGCAAATGAGCCAGGGGCCATGGGGCGGACGGCCGGATGGTGGCGCCGATAACGAGGGCGAAAAGCCGGAGGGGGAAAGCGGCGGTCCGCGTAACCCCTGGACCCAGCCACAGCGCGGCGGCAGGCGCGAGGGCGGTGGCGGAGCATCGCGCCCGTCTCTGGTCGAGGATCTGCTGCGGCGCGGCCGCGAAGGGTTCGGCGGCGGCGGCGGAAATGGCGGACGGCGCGGAGGCTTCCCCGGCGGCGCGGACGCACGGGCGCTCTGGCCGATCGCGCTCGCCATCGTCGCGATTCTCTGGGTCGCGCTCACCAGCTTTCACCGGATCGGGCCGCAGGAGCGTGGCGTCGTCCTGCTGCTCGGCAAGTACAGCCGGACGATGACGCCGGGTATCGGCCTTTCCCTGCCCGCGCCGCTGGAGACGGTGGAAATGGTCGATGTGGAGGAAATCCGCACGATCGATATCGGGTCGGTCGCGGGTGACGCGGAAAATCTCGTCCTGACAGGTGACCAGAACATCATAGACCTCGCCTATTCGGTGCGGTGGAACATCCGCGATCCACAGCAATACAAGTTCCAGATCGCCGATCCCGATTCGACGATCCGCGAGGTGGCCGAATCGGCGATGCGGTCCGTCGTTGCGACCGTTTCCCTGACCGACGCGCTGGGTGCCGGACGCACCGAGATCGAGCAGCGGGTCGAGCAGCGCATGCAGGAGATTCTCGACGAGTATCGCGCGGGCGTTCGCGTGCAGGGCGTCGCGATCAAGCAGGCCGATCCGCCCTCCGCGGTGAACGACGCGTTCAAGGAGGTTTCGGCGTCACAGCAGGCGGCCCAGACCTATCTGAACGAGGCGCGCGCCTATGCGCAGCAATTGAATGCCCGCGCGCAGGGCGAGGCCGCCGCGTTCGACAAGGTCTACGAACAATATCGCCTCGCGCCAGACGTGACCCGCCGCCGTATGTATTTTGAAACCATGGAGGCCGTGCTGGCCGATACCGACAAGACCATCGTCGAAACCGGGAATGTCGTCCCCTATCTTCCGCTCTCCGAAGTGAAGCGCAGGGCAAAGGATGACGCCGCTGCTTCCGCCTCGACCACGCAGGGAGGCCAGTGATGCCCGCCGCGTTCCGCAATCCCGTCATAGCCTCGCTGATCGCGCTGGCGGTGCTCATCCTTTTCGCCAGCACCTTCTCGATCGTTCCCGAAACCCGTCAGGCGGTTGTCGTGCGTTTCGGCGAGCCGGTGGCGATCCTCAACGCCTACAAGCAGAACGAGACGTTCGGCAAGACCGGTGCCGGCCTTTATGCCCGCGTGCCATTCGCGGACCAGATCGTCTGGATCGACAAGCGTATCCAGTCGGTGGAAATGGACCGGCAGCAGGT
>JBFXHW010000087.1:0-9441 GCA_050176605.1 Sphingobium sp.
GCGACCCATTAAACCGGGGCAGGGGGTAACAAATGAAATGGAGTGAATCGAATCAGGCGCGGTGAAGCCGGGCGAATCGAAAGATTCGCACGATGAATCGAAAGATTGGGGCGGAACCGGCTTGAATAATTGGTGATTTAGGTACGGCGACTCGGGGAGCAAATGCATTGGTGGAGCGCGATATCTGCTGTATGGCCCGCGCCTGAGCTGGTTTGGCCCACCATTATGGCGGTCTGTGAATTGCTCCATCACCTCGTTCGAGGTGTCTGGATTATACCCTGTATGGAACAGCCGGTGTGCGATATGACGGTGCCGCTGAATTCACTGCGTCGCTTCCGTCCCGGCACCGTTCTCCCAACCGGCGGCAAGCCTCCGGAAAAAGCGCCTTTCCGTGCTACTTGACCAGGCAATGCCTCATCGTTATAGCGCGCCCTGCCTGGCGGCCAGGTGCCTGGAATTTTCGATCTCCCCCACGGGATGCGCGCAACTTCCCGAACGTCGGCCTGCAGGCGACATTTAGAGCTGAACATTGCCGGCTTGTCTTGTTCCGGGCCTGGGGGTCGTTTGATCGCCGGGGCCGTTTCTGTTGCAACGGGGTTGCAACGAAAAGGCGGGATGTCCGGTAAAGTAACTGAAAAGGTGAAGGGCTTCATGCCAACGATCAACCAACTGGTCCGCAAGGGCCGTGAACCGCAGAAGGCCAAGTCGAAGGTCCCTGCGATGGAAGCAAACCCCCAGAAGCGCGGCGTGTGCACGCGTGTCTACACCACGACCCCGAAGAAGCCGAACTCGGCGCTTCGCAAGGTTGCGAAGGTTCGCCTGACCAATCAGCGCGAGGTCATCACCTATATTCCGGGTGAAGGCCACAACCTGCAGGAGCACAGCGTTGTGCTGATCCGCGGCGGCCGTGTGCGCGACCTTCCCGGTGTGCGTTACCATGTGCTGCGCGGCGTGCTCGATACGCAGGGCGTCAAGGACCGCAAGCAGAGCCGTTCCAAATACGGCGCGAAGCGTCCGAAGTAAGAGAGGGGAGAAGCAGATATGTCACGTCGTCGTCGCCCCGAAAAGCGAGTCATCCTGCCCGATCCCAAGTTCAAGGATCAGGTGCTTTCCAAGTTCATGAACAGCGTGATGCTGGACGGCAAGAAGGCCGTCGCGGAATCCATCGTCTATGGCGCTCTCGATCAGGTCGAGGCCAAGGCGAAGAAGGATCCGATCGCGATGTTCCATGACGCTTTGAACAATGTGAAGCCGGGCATCGAGGTCCGCAGCCGCCGTGTCGGCGGTGCGACCTATCAGGTGCCGGTCGAGGTTCGCCCGGAACGCGCGCAGGCGCTTGCGATCCGCTGGCTGATCTCGGCAGCGCGCGGCCGCAGCGAGCCAACCATGGCCGCAAGACTGTCGGGCGAGCTGATGGATGCCGCCAACAATCGCGGCAATGCGGTCAAGAAGCGTGAGGATACGCATCGTATGGCCGAAGCCAACCGCGCCTTCTCGCACTATCGCTGGTAAGACATTATATATATGCGGCCGGGGCAGCGATGCCCCGGCTGCTTTCCTTCCCTGATGCAAACCGCCACCCGGATCCGCCGGCTGGCAATGGAGTATAGATCATGGCCCGCAGCCATCCGCTCGAACGCTATCGCAATTTCGGTATCATGGCGCATATCGACGCCGGCAAGACCACCACGACCGAGCGCATTCTCTATTACACCGGCAAGTCCTACAAGATCGGCGAAGTCCATGACGGCGCCGCGACCATGGACTGGATGGAGCAGGAGCAGGAACGCGGGATCACGATCACGTCGGCGGCAACGACGTGCTTCTGGAACGACCACCGTCTGAACATCATCGACACCCCCGGCCATGTCGACTTCACTATCGAGGTGGAGCGCAGCCTGCGCGTGCTCGACGGCGCGGTTGCCGCGTTCGACGGCGTTGCGGGCGTGGAGCCGCAGTCCGAAACCGTGTGGCGCCAGGCGGACAAGTACAAGGTGCCGCGGATGTGCTTCATCAACAAGCTCGACCGCACTGGCGCCGATTTCTATTATTGCGTGCAGACGATCATCGACCGGCTGGGCGCGACTCCGGCCGTGCTTTATCTCCCCATCGGCGCGGAAGGCGATTTCAAGGGCCTGGTGGACCTGGTCGAGAACCGCGCGATCATCTGGAAGGATGAGAATCTGGGCGCCGAGTTCTTCTATGAGGACATTCCGGCCGACCTCGCGGACAAGGCCGCCGACTATCGCAACAAGTTGATCGAGCTCGCCGTCGAACAGGACGACGACGCGATGGAACAGTATCTCGAGGGCAATGAGCCGGACGTCGCGACACTGAAGAAGCTGATCCGCAAGGGCACGCTCAACCAGTCGTTTGTGCCGGTTCTGTGCGGTTCGGCGTTCAAGAACAAGGGCGTGCAGCCACTGCTGGACGCTGTGGTCGATTATCTGCCGAGCCCGCTCGACATTCCCGATGTGCAGGGCGTCAACCCTGATACAGAGCAGCCGGACAGCCGCAAGACTGCGGATGACGCGCCGTTTTCGGGCCTCGCGTTCAAGATCATGAACGATCCGTTCGTGGGATCGCTGACCTTCCTGCGCGTCTATTCGGGCACGCTGACCAAGGGCACGTACCTCAACTCGGTCAAGGACAAGAAGGAAAAGATCGGCCGCATGCTGCTGATGCATGCGAACAGCCGCGAGGATGTGGATACCGCCTATGCCGGTGATATCGTCGCACTGGCAGGCATGAAGGAGACGACGACGGGCGATACGCTCTGTTCGGAGCGTCAGCCGATCATCCTTGAGCGCATGGAATTTCCTGATCCCGTTATCGAGCTGTCGGTCGAACCGAAGACCAAGGCCGACCAGGAAAAGATGGGCATCGCGCTCAATCGTCTCGCTGCTGAAGATCCCAGCTTCCGCGTCTCGACCGACCATGAGAGCGGTCAGACAATCATCAAGGGTATGGGTGAGCTTCACCTCGAAATCCTTGTCGATCGCATGAAGCGCGAGTTCAAGGTGGAGGCGAATGTCGGCGCGCCGCAGGTCGCCTATCGCGAATATCTCTCCAAGCAGGTCGACATCGACTATACCCACAAGAAGCAGTCGGGCGGTTCGGGCCAGTTCGGTCGCGTGAAGGCGACTGTCATCCCCGGCGAACGCGGATCGGGCTTCCAGTTCTTCGATGAGATCAAGGGCGGCAATATTCCGCGCGAATATATCCCGTCGGTCGAGAAGGGCTTCCGCGAGACCGCCGAGACCGGCAGCCTGATCGGCTTCCCGATCATCGACTTTGAGGTCCACCTGACGGACGGCGCCTATCACGATGTCGACTCCTCGGCGCTGGCATTTGAAATCTGCGCCCGTGGCGCGATGCGCGAGGCGGCCCAGAAGTCAGGTATCAAGCTGCTCGAGCCGATCATGAAGGTCGAGGTCGTGACCCCGGAGGAATATCTGGGCGACGTCATCGGCGACATGAACAGCCGCCGCGGCCAGATCCAAGGCACCGACAGTCGTGGCAACGCACAGACCGTGGACGCCATGGTTCCGCTGGCCAACATGTTCGGCTATGTGAACCAGCTCCGCTCGTTCACGCAGGGACGCGCGAGCTATTCGATGCAGTTCTCGCATTATGAAGAAGTGCCGCAGAATGTGGCCGATGAAGTGAAAGCGAAAATGGCCTGATTTGCATGCGGCGGGGGAGGTATGTTTCTCCCGCCAAAAAAGCTGCAAAACAGGCTGGCAATATCAGAATTAACTGCTATGAGCGCCACTTCGCGCGGCGCCCCCAGGCAGTCCGAAGCAGAATTGGACAAGAAGAGGTAGGAAATGGCTAAGGCTAAATTCGAGCGGAACAAGCCGCACTGCAACATCGGCACCATCGGTCACGTCGACCATGGCAAGACCACGCTGACGGCCGCGATCACCAAGGTGCTCGCCGAAACCGGTGGCGCGACCTTCACCGATTACGCCAACATCGACAAGGCGCCCGAAGAGCGCGAGCGCGGTATCACGATCTCGACGGCTCACGTCGAGTATGAGACCGATGCGCGCCACTATGCGCACGTCGATTGCCCCGGCCACGCCGACTATGTGAAGAACATGATCACCGGTGCCGCCCAGATGGACGGCGCGATCCTGGTGGTGAACGCTGCCGACGGCCCGATGCCGCAGACCCGCGAGCACATCCTGCTCGCCCGTCAGGTCGGTGTTCCCCAGCTGGTCGTGTTCATGAACAAGGTCGATCAGGTCGACGACGCCGAGCTGCTTGAACTCGTCGAGCTGGAAATCCGCGAGCTGCTTTCCAGCTATGATTTCGACGGCGACAATATTCCGATCGTGGCCGGTTCCGCGCTCGCTGCTCTCGAGGGCCGCGACGACGCTATCGGCAAGGAAAAGATCAAGGAGCTGATGAAGGCGGTTGACGACTTCATTCCGCAGCCGGCCCGCCCGGTTGACAAGCCGTTCCTGATGCCGATCGAAGACGTGTTCTCGATCTCCGGTCGTGGTACCGTGGTTACCGGCCGCGTCGAGACCGGCGTCGTCAAGGTTGGCGAGGAAGTCGAGATCGTCGGCATCAAGCCCACCAAGAAGACGACCGTCACCGGCGTGGAAATGTTCCGTAAGCTGCTCGATCAGGGTGAAGCCGGCGACAATATCGGTGCGCTGATCCGTGGCGTCGGCCGTGAAGAGGTCGAGCGTGGTCAGGTTCTCGCGAAGCCCGGTTCGGTTACGCCGCACACCGACTTCGAAGCCGAGGTCTACGTCCTTTCGAAGGACGAGGGCGGCCGTCACACGCCGTTCTTCGCCAACTATCGTCCGCAGTTCTACTTCCGCACGACCGACGTGACCGGCGAGGTGGTTCTGCCCGAGGGCACCGAGATGGTGATGCCCGGCGACAATGTAAAACTTGGCGTGAAGCTGATCGCGCCGATCGCGATGGACCAGGGTCTGCGCTTCGCCATTCGCGAAGGTGGCCGCACCGTCGGTTCGGGGGTTGTCGCGACCATCACAAAGTAATATAGGCACCGGACCGCGCGGGTCACCTGATTCGCGCGGTCTGATTTTTGGTCGCCTCAGCCCGGTGATTTTTCCCTGCTTTCAGGGGCATCGGGTCTCTCGCAAGAGAGAGGGGCGGCTTATGTTTTTGGCTCTTTCGCATCGGTAATTTGGACATGGAAACGCAGAATATCCGTATTCGCCTCAAGGCGTTCGATCATCGAGTGCTGGATCAGGCGACCGGCGACATCGCCGATACGGCGCGCCGCACCGGCGCTCTTATTCGTGGCCCCATTCCTCTACCGACGCGTATCGAGAAGTTCACGGTCAATCGTGGGCCTCATATCGACAAGAAGAGCCGCGAACAGTTTGAGGTTCGCACCTACAAGCGCATGCTTGATATCGTGCAGCCCACGCCGCAGACGGTCGACGCGCTGATGAAGCTGGACCTTGCGGCGGGCGTGAATGTTGAGATCAAGCTCGCCTAAGGGCTTGTAAGGAATAAGGGATACCGCCGAGCATGCTCGGGTCCTGGTCCCCCGTCGCTTCTTTTTCGAGGAAGCATCCAACCCGGACGGGGTGATCGATAGTTTTGGGTTGGCCGCCGGGGTTTCCCCTCGCGCGGTTTTTTCGTTGGATAAGCCCCCAGGATTTCCTCGGGGCCTCTGTTGGGAGATTGGTCATGCGTACTGGCGTGATCGCGAAGAAAGTCGGGATGACCCGCCTCTTCCAGGAGGATGGACGGCATGTGCCCGTCACCGTCCTGGCACTGGAAGGCAATCAGGTTGTTGCCCGCCGCGAGATTGACAAGGACGGCTATGTCGCCGTTCAGCTTGGCGCAGGCGTCGCCAAGGCCAAGAATGTCGCGAAGCCGCAGCGCGGTCATTTCGCCAAGGCCGAGGTCGAACCCAAGGCCCGTGTCGCAGAGTTCCGCGTTGCCGAGGATGCGCTCCTCGATGTCGGTACGGAAATCGCGGCCGATCATTTCATTGCCGGTCAGCTCGTCGACGTTACCGGCCACACGCAGGGCAAGGGTTTTGCCGGTGCGATGAAGCGCTGGGGCTTCGGCGGGATGCGCGCCACCCACGGCGTTTCGATCAGCCACCGCGCCCATGGTTCCACCGGCAACCGTCAGGATCCGGGTCGCGTGTTCAAGAACAAGAAGATGGCCGGCCATATGGGCGACCGTCAGCGCACGCAGCAGAATCTCGAGATTGTCCGCACGGACGTCGAGCGCGGTCTGCTGTTCGTCAAGGGGTCGGTTCCCGGTTCCAAGGGCACCTGGCTCCTGGTCAGCGATGCGGTGAAGGTTCCGCGTCCGGCCGACGTACCTTATCCGGCCAGCCTGAAGCAGGCGGCCAACAGCAACGAACCGGTCGAGGAAGTCATCGACGCTCCCGCGGATACGCCCGCCGAGGAAGCCGCTGCTCCCGAAGCCACCGAAGGCCAGGAGGGCTAAGCCATGAAGGTTGATGTCAAAACCCTGGACGCCAAGAAGTCCGGCGACGTCGAGTTGAACGACGCCATTTTCGGGATCGAGCCGCGCGCGGACATCCTGCACCGTGTCGTCACCTGGCAGCTTGAAAAGCGCCGTGCTCCGGCATCGGGCACGCGTGAGCGTTCCGACGTTGCGCGTACCGGCAAGAAGTTCGGTCGTCAGAAGGGCGGCGGTGTGGCCCGTCACGGCGATCGTCGCGCCCCGATCTTTGTCGGCGGCGGTAAGGCGCATGGTCAGCGGACCCGTACCTTCGGCCACGATCTCAACAAGAAGGTGCGTGCGCTCGGTCTGAAGATGGCGCTTTCGTCGAAGGCGAAGGACGGGGCGATCATGGTGCTCGACAATCTTGATGTGAAGGACGGCAAGACCAAGGTCCTCGCTGGTCAGCTTGAAAAGCTGGGCCTTGCAAAGGCGCTGTTCATCGATGGCGATGCGATCAATGTCAGCTTTGCCAAGGCGTCGTCGAACCTGATCGGCATCAATGTGCTGCCTGCGATCGGCGCCAATGTTTACGACATTCTCCGTGCCGATGCGCTGGTCCTGACCCGCGCCGCCGTGGAAAAGCTGGAGGCGCGCTTCAATGGCTAAGAAACAGGCAGCGACAACGAACCTGCGTCATTATGACGTGGTCCTCGCGCCCCACATCACCGAAAAGGCGACCCTGCTGTCGGAAAACAACGCGGTTGTTTTCAAGGTAGCGAACGATGCCTCCAAGCCGGAAATCAAGGCGGCGGTCGAGGCGCTGTTCGGCGTGAAGGTGAAGGGCGTGAACACCATCGTGCAGAAGGGCAAGACCAAGCGCTGGCGCGGCAAGCCCTATAAGCGCAGCGACTTCAAGAAGGCGATCGTCACGCTGGCCGACGGCCAGTCCATTGACGTGACCTCGACGATCTGAGGCGAGACGGAACAATGGCACTCAAGCACTATAATCCGACCAGCCCCGCACGACGCGGCCTTATCCTGGTCGACCGCTCTCACCTCCACAAGGGCAAGCCGGTCAAGAGCCTGACCGAGGGCAAGCGCAAGACGGGCGGTCGCAACAACAAGGGTCATGTGACGTCACGCGGCATCGCCGGCGGTCACAAGCAGCGTTATCGCATCGTCGATTTCAAGCGCCGCAAATGGGATGTCGAAGGCACGGTCGAGCGTCTGGAATATGACCCCAACCGCACTGCCTTCATTGCGCTGGTGAACTATGAGGACGGCGACCTCGCCTATATTATCGCGCCGCAGCGCCTTGGCATCGGCGACAAGGTGATCGCCGGCAAGAAGACCGACGTGAAGCCGGGCAACGCGATGGAACTCGGCCAGATGCCGATTGGCACCATCTGCCACAATATCGAGATGAAGCCGGGCAAGGGCGGCCAGATTGCACGCAGCGCTGGCACCTATGTTCAGCTCGTCGGCCGCGATCGCGGCATGGTGATCGTTCGCCTGAACTCGGGCGAGCAGCGTTACATTCGTTCGGACTGCATGGGCACTGTCGGTGCTGTTTCCAACCCGGACAACGCCAACACCAATCTTGCCAAGGCCGGTCGCAATCGCTGGCTCGGCAAACGTCCGCTCACCCGCGGCGTCGCCAAGAACCCGGTCGACCACCCGCATGGTGGTGGTGAGGGCCGGACCTCGGGCGGTCGTCATCCGGTGACCCCGTGGGGCAAGCCCACCAAGGGCGCCCGCACCCGCAACAACAAGTCGACCGACAAGATGATCATCCGGTCGCGTCACGCGAAGAAGAAGAGGTAAGCGATGGCTCGTTCCGTCTGGAAAGGTCCGTTTGTGGACCTGCATCTGCTGAAAAAGGCAGAAGCCGCGCAGGAAGCGGGCAGCAAGGCTGGCCCGATCAAGACCTGGTCGCGGCGCTCGACCATCCTGCCGCAGTTCGTTGGCCTGACGTTCAACGTCTACAACGGCCGCAAGCACGTCCCGGTCTCGGTGAACGAGGACATGGTCGGTCACAAGCTGGGTGAGTTCGCGCCGACGCGTTTCTTCCCCGGCCACGCCGCCGACAAGAAGGGTAAGCGATAATGGGCAAGGCAAAGGCTCCCCGCCGCGTCGCCGACAATGAGGCGCTCGCCGTCGGCACCAGCATTCGCGGTTCGGCGCAGAAGCTGAACCTCGTCGCCGCACTGATCCGTGGCCGCAAGGTCGAGGACGCGATGAACGTGCTGACCTTCTCCAAGCGCGCGATGGCGGTCGATGTCCGCAAGGTTCTCGCTTCGGCGATCGCGAACGCGGAAAACAACCATAATCTCGATGTCGACGCGCTGGTCGTCGCCGAGGCCAGCGTGGGCAAGGCGCTCACCATGAAGCGCTTTCACGCGCGCGGCCGCGGCAAGTCCACCCGCATCCTGAAGCCCTTCAGCCGGGTCCGGATCGTCGTGCGCGAACAGAGCGAAGCGGAGGCTTAAGAATATGGGTCACAAGAGCAATCCGATCGGCCTGCGCCTGCAGATCAACCGCACCTGGGACAGCCGCTGGTTCGCGGAAGGCCAGGATTATGGCCGTCTTCTCATGGAGGATCTCAAGATCCGCCAATATGTGATGAAGAACCTGCCGCAGGCCGCGATCTCGAAGGTCGTGATCGAGCGTCCGGCGAAGCTGTGCCGCGTTTCCATCTATGCCGCGCGCCCAGGCGTGATCATCGGCAAGAAGGGTGCGGACATCGAGAAACTGCGCCGCAAGCTGGGCGAGTTCACGGACAGCGACGTGTCGCTGAACATCGTCGAGATCCGCAAGCCGGAAATCGACGCGAAGCTGGTTGCGCAGGGTGTTGCCGATCAGCTCGAACGCCGCATTGCCTTCCGCCGCGCGATGAAGCGTGCGGTGCAGTCGGCGTTGCGTCTGGGTGCCGAGGGCATCAAGATCACCTGCGGCGGTCGTCTGGGCGGTGCCGAAATTGCCCGTACCGAATGGTACCGCGAGGGCCGCGTGCCGCTGCAC
>JBFXHW010000088.1:0-9429 GCA_050176605.1 Sphingobium sp.
TTCCGATCTCATATTTTTGCAAAGAAGTTGCTAACGCGCCGATCGCAAGACTCTGGGATGCGGCGATCGCTCCGGCTTCAGAGCAGGGCTCTTGCTCGAAAAAGATGCTCCGCCAAGGCGGAGCATCATGATAGCGCGAAACGGGGCGTTGCCGCGCCCGTGTTATTTCTTTTCCGGCGCCAGCGTTATCTTCACTGTCTCGCCAGACTTGCCGGGGAAGTTGACGAACATTGCGTCGACCAGGTTCGGCACGAGATAGGTCAGCTTGTTGCTGAGCGACTGCGATTCGGCCTTGCCTTCGAACAGGCGCTGATTGTCGCTCGCACGGTCGATCCTGAGGTCGAGCGTGCCAGTGTAGACCGTATAGCTCTCTACGTCGTCATAGCCCGGTCCGAACAGGAAGGGATCGTAAAATCCCCAGTGATAGGGGTAGCGCCAATAGCCAAAGCGGCCATAGCCATAATAGAAGGGGTCACGTCCGAAGCCGGTCGAACGCACTTTTTCCCGTCCATTGTCAACATTGTAGCGCATGCGGACGATAAGATCGGCGCGGGCCGGATCTTCGGCCGGAACATAGCCGACACCGCCGAGCTTGTGCGCGACGAGCCCCGCATATTCGTCAAATTCGAGGCCGCCGGCAAGGCGTGGATCGTCCGCGACGATCGTGAAGGTCTGGCCCTGAGGGGCGGGGAGCTGCTGAAAGCGGGCGACATCGGCCTTGAACTGCTGAGCGCAGCCAGCGGTCATCAACAGCGCCGCGGTGCCCAGCGCGGTAGCGATAAGTTTGCGGTTTATCATTGTTCTGTTTCCTGCGTCCTGCGGGCGCGCACGGTACGCGCCGTCCATCATGATGACGAACTCCCTGCCATTGCGCAACTGAACAGGGTTTGAACGGATGAACGCGCGAACGGCTCGCTCCGTCGCGGCCTCCTTCAGCGCATCAGGCCCATGGCCGCATATGCACCCTTTAGCGTGGGTTCGGCCGCCTGCGCTGCTTTCGCCGCGCCCTTTTGTAAAATATCGTCAAGCGCGGCATGATCGTTCTTGAGCTCTACATAACGCTCGCGGATCGGCGCCAGACACGACACCAGAAGGTCAGCCAACGCCGGCTTGAACGCGCCAAAGCCCTGCCCGGCGAATTGCGCGCAGACGGCGTCCGGTGTGGTGCCCGAAAGGGTTGCGAAGATCCCGACGAGGTTGATTGCCTCGGACCGGCCCTCGAGGCCCGCTGCCTCGCCCGGCAGCGGCTCGGGATCGGTCTTCGCCTTGCGGATCTTCTGCGCGATGGTGTCATCATCGTCGGTCAGGTTGACACGGCTCATGTCCGAGGGATCGGACTTCGACATCTTCGCCGTGCCGTCACGCAGCGACATGATGCGCGCCGTTTCCTTCGGGATGATCGGATCGGGCAGCGTGAACAGCTCCACACCGAAATCGGTGTTGAACTTGATCGCGATGTCGCGGGTCAGTTCCAGGTGCTGCTTCTGGTCCTCGCCCACCGGCACATGGGTCGCCTGATAGAGCAGCACGTCGGCCGCTTGCAGCACCGGATACACATAAAGCCCGACAGACGCGCCTTCGCGATTCTTTCCGGCCTTGTCCTTGAATTGCGTCATCCGATTCAGCCAGCCGACGCGCGCGGTGCCGTTCAGCAACCAGCATAGTTCCGCATGGGCGGGCACCCGTGCCTGATTGAACAGCACGGAGCGCTCTGGATCGATGCCGCAGGCGACCAGTGCGGCGGTCATCTCCCTGACATTGCGCAGGCGCTGCTCGCGTTCTTCATGCACGGTGATCGAATGCATGTCGGCGAGGAAGAAGAAGCACTGGCTGCCCGGCTCCATTTCATCCTGCATCTTCACCCAGTTCCGGATCGCCCCCAGATAATTGCCGAGGTGCAGATTGCCGGTGGGCTGTATGCCGGAGAGAACACGCATTATCCTGTCAGCTTCCTTGCGGGCGCCGGGTCACCAGCGACTTGAGTTCGGACAGGCGATAGGCGCCTGTTCCGAAGATCGCGACCGCATAGACCAGCCCGCCCCCGCCGCACAATAGGGCAAGCGCGACAACGCGCGTAACGAAGCTTCCCGCCATATGACGATCCGCCAGCGGTCCGGCGAACCACAGGACCACGCCCATCACGACGCTGGCAAGGATGATCCGCGAACCGCGCGACAACAGCCGCGCGTCGGCGCGCAGATGGTCGTCGCGGTGAAGCAGCCAATAGAGAATGACAACATTGATCCAGGCGGAAAGGGCGGTCGCGGCGGCCACGCCGACATGGGCAAGCGGCCAGATCAGGATCAGGTTGCCGACAAGATTGAACAGCATGGAGACCAGCGCGACGCGCACCGGCGTCTTCGTGTCCGCCCGCGCATAGAAACCGGGCGTCAGCACCTTGATCAGGACATAGGCGGGCACGCCCAGTGCGAACACGGCGAGCGCGGAAGCAGCGCCAATGGTGTCCTGCGCGGTGAAGGCACCGTGTTGCAGCAGGCCGCGAATGAGCGGAGTCGCTGCGATGCACAGCGCGATCGCCGCAGGCAGCGACAGGAACAGGGCGAGTTCGATCGCGCGGTTCTGCGTCTCCTTCGCCGCGCTTTCGTTGCCCGATCCGATCTGGCGCGAAAGCGCAGGCAGGATCGCCGTGCCGACGCCGATGCCGATCAGGCCGAGCGGCAACTGATTGAGGCGGTCGGCATAATAGAGATAGCTGACCGCGCCCTGCGGCAGGAAGCGCGCCGCGAGCGAGGTCGATATAAGCAGATTGAACTGGATCGCCCCCTGACCGAGTGCAGCCGGCAGGATCAGCCACAGCATCTGCTTCACGCGAGGAGTGAGGCGCGGCAGGCCCAGCCGCAGTACAACCCCCGCGCGGGCGCAAGACCACATCAGCCAGGCGAGCTGCATGGCGCCGGACACGGTGACCGCGATCGCCTGGCTATGCGCCGTCGCGACCGTCGTCTCGCCCCGGAAGAACAGGATGGCGAGGATCATGCAGATATTGAGCAGGATCGGCGCCGCCGCATTGACCCAGAAGCGATCCAGCGAATTCAGTATGCCACCGAGCAGCGACACGATGGAGATCAGCGCGAGATAGGGGAAGGTTATCTGCGTCAGGTGGACGGCGAGCGCAAACTTCTCCGGCCCGCCATCGGGAAATCCGCCCGTCATCGCCCAGACGACCGGCGCGGCCAGCACCATCATGATGCCGGTGAAGACAACGAGAAAGGGAAAGAGCACGGACAGCACCTGGCCGGCGAAGAGGACGGCGGCGGACATTCCGCTGCCCGGTTCCTCCTTGTCCGCCTCGGCCATGGTGCGGTTGAACAACGGCACGAAAACCGCCGAAAACGCCCCTTCCGCGAACAGTGCGCGAAACAGGTTAGGCAGGCGCCAGGCGATGAGAAAGGCGTCCGAGGCGAGGCCCGCGCCGAGATACCGCGCGACCAGCATATCGCGCACCATGCCGAGGACGCGGCTGATCATGGTCAGTCCGCCGATGGTTCCTGTGGCGCGGATCAGGCCCATAAGTGCATTGCCCCGGGCGCGGCCAAGGGATCAGGCGTTGCCGACGACGGTCCCGTCCTGCTGCTCCGCGGCCTGGGCCTGGACCTGCTGCAGGTAAAGTCCGTTGAAATCGATGGGATCAAGCAACAGCGGCGGGAAACCGCCATCGCGTACCGCATCGGCCAGCACCCGGCGGGCGAACGGGAAGACAAGTCGGGGCGCTTCCGAATAGAGGAAGGGGCGGACCTGATCTTCCGGTACATTGCGCATGCCGAATAGAGCGCCATAGACGAGATCGACGGCGAAAGCCGTGCCGCCCGCGGCCTTTGCGCTCACCTCGATCTTCAGCGCAACCTCATATACGTCGTCACCCGGCTGCTCTGAGCTGATGTTGAACTGGACGCTGATCTCCGGCTGGTCCTGCCACTGATAGACGGCGGGCGCATTCGGATTCTCGAAGGAAAGGTCCTTCACATACTGGGTGATGAGCCCAATGGCGGGGCTGGTGTCGGCGCCGTTGGCCTGGGGTTCGGTCGGTGCGGCTTCGTCGGCCATGATGCATGCTTTCCGTTGTGGTGCGGCCTTCCGGAACGAAGGCCAGCCTGTCAGAGCGGGCGCTTAGCAGCCCGAATCGAATAGGGCAACAAAGCCGAATCATTCCATTGCACCGCGATTCGGCGCGATATGCCTTATTTTCCGCTGGCCGGTTTGAAAATTGCTTGCATCTTGCCTATGTAATGTCTTCGGTCGACATTTTGGAATGAGGCTTTTCGCGCGTGTATATGATCGTCATTCTGGCTCTGGTCGCCGCTTTTCTGGCGCTGCGCCTCTATTCGGTGCTCGGACGGCGGACCGGCCATGAACAGCAGCCCGCGCCGTTGCAGGGTGATGATCGCGTCGCCCCCAAGATTCTTCAGCCCAATGTGCAACCGCAGTCCGCTCCGGAACGGACGGGTCTCGGTGATACCCCAATAGCCGCCGATGCGGAGGCCGGGATTCGGGCGATCATCGCCGCGGATCGCTATTTCGACGTGCAACAGTTTCTCGATGGCGCCCGTTCTGCCTATGGCATGATCCTCGATGCTTTCTGGAACGGCAAACGGGATGACCTGCGCTGGCTGTGCGATTCCGACGTGGCCCAGTCATTCGAGCAGGCGATCGATGAGCGTGAGGCCGCCGGTCAGGTTCTCGACAACCGGCTGGTGCGCATCGACAAGGTGCATATCATCGAGGCCTCGCTGCGCGGATCGACCGCCCATATCACGGTGCGGTTCGATGCCGATATCGCCGCAGTCACCCGCGACAAGGACGGCAATGTCGTTGCAGGATCGATGAGCGACGCCATCGCGACCCATGATGTCTGGACGTTCAGCCGAGACATCGGCCATGCGGACCCCAACTGGAAATTGAGCGAAACCGACGAGGCCGCCTGATGGCCACGACGATAGGGGGCGGAGCGATGCGCCTTGCCTCCCTTCTGCTCCTGACCGTCCTGCTGGCGGCCTGTTCGGGTCGGCTTATTCCGCCGACCGCAGGTCCGGGGCCTGCCCGCCCTCCCGCAGCAAGGCCCGCTCCGTCCACGCCGCGCCCGCCGATTGCTCCTGTAACGCCGCCGCCGGTCGTTCCCGGCGACAATGCGCTCGGCGCCGGACTCATACCCGGGCCGGATCTTGCGGGAATGATCCGGCAGAACGAGCGCACGGTTGCGGCCTTCCGCGCCTTCCGCATCTCCTGTCCCGAACTCAGGCGGCGCACCGACCAGACCGGCCTCACCAGTGGCCAGGACTGGGCGGCGGCCTGTGCCGCAGCGACGAGCTGGCCGGAGGCGACTGCGGCCGATTTCTTCGCGCGTTATTTCGAAGCGGTTCAGGTTGGCGACGGAAAGGCCTTTGCCACCGGTTATTATGAGCCGGAAATTGCGGGGTCCCGCGTCGCCACGACCATCTATCGCACGCCGGTCTATCGCCGCCCGGCCGACCTGATCGACGTCGACCTCGGCCAGTTCAGCGATTCCCTGAAAGGCAAGCGGATACGCGGACGCGTCGACGGGCGGAATTTCATCCCCTATTTCGACCGCGCGGGAATCGAGGAGGGCGCGGTGGCCGGGCGCGGGCTGGAACTGGCCTGGGCAGCCGATCCGGTGGAGCTGTTCTTCCTAGAGATTCAGGGCAGCGGCAGGCTGCGGCTGCCCGACGGATCGGTGATGCGCATCGGCTATGACGGCCAGAATGGCCGTGACTATACCGGTATCGGAAAGCTGATGAAGGATCGCGGCCTTATCCAGTCCGGATCAATGCAGGACATCATGGGCTGGCTGCGCGCCCATCCCGAGGAAGGCCGGGCGATCATGAACGAGAATCGCAGTTATATCTTCTTCCGGGAACTGACCGGGCCGGGGCCGATTGGCGCAATGGGCGTTCCGGTCACCGCCGAGGCGACGGTCGCGGCGGACAGACGCTATGTTCCACTGGGCGCGCCGGTGCTGCTTTCGCTCGACCGCGCCGAGCCTGAGGGCCTGTGGATCGCGCAGGATACGGGCGGTGCGATCAACGGGCCTAACCGGTTCGATACCTTCTGGGGTGCGGGGGACAGGGCGCGGAGCATCGCCGGCGGCATGTCCGCGCGGGGCAGCGCGCTGATTCTCCTGCCCATCGGCACCTATGCCAGACTGGCAACATCCAATGGCTGGACGACGGCTCAGCCCTGAGGAACAGCAGATCTGGGCGAAGGTCGCGCGCAGCGTGACGCCTTTGCCCGGCCGCCATCCCCTGCCCGTCGATGCCGGGGTTGCGGCCGATACCGCAAAGAGCGGTGTTCTGACGGGGCCGCCGGTATCGCAGCGAATCTCGCCCGCGCCACCGCGCAAGCGTGAGCCGGTTCCTTTGCTCGATGATGGCTGGGAACGGCGCATCGCGCGCGGCACGCTGATTCCGGACATGACGGTCGATCTGCACGGCCATTCGCTCGACGCCGCCCACCGTCGCCTTAACCAGAGCCTCGCCATGGCGGTGGCGCAGGACGCGCGCGTGCTTCTCGTCATAACCGGAACACCGCGTCCCGCGACCGTCGTTGCCGCAGGACAGAAGCCGCGCGGCGCGATACGGGCCGAGATCGGCGACTGGCTGGCATTGAGTGGCCATGCCGATTCGATCGCGAGCGTGCGCGTGGCCCACCTGCGCCACGGTGGGCAGGGTGCTCTGTATGTCATCCTTCGCAGGAAAAAAATGCCTCATTCCGGTTTAAAACCATTGGGTTGACCCCATTTTATTAACCTGTTTCCACTATCTACCTTCGTCCGGGGCGCCAAGGGACGACAGGTTTGAAACGCGAAAAATCAATCGGAACGGCGGGAATGCATTGGCGCACGGCGCTGATCGGTATCTGCGCCGGTTGTCTTACCGCCTTTTCATCGGGCATTGGTATCTGGTTCGGTACAGCGACCGGTCTGGAATATTACGGCAAGGCCGCGACGATCCTGCTGGCGGGTCTTTCCTCCGGCCTCTTCGCCTGGCGCGCGACTTTCGGCCGCGAAAAGGCCGTCGATTTCGCGACGGGGCGGCTGATGCAGGCGGCGAGCGGCGATCTGCAGTCGGATGTTCCCGAGGATCTCACCCAGCGCGCGCCGGGCCTTGCCCGGGCGATGCAGGCACTGTTCGCCCATACCCGCGCCGATCTGGAAAATGCGCAGACGATGGCGATGGTCGACCCGGTGACCGGGCTCGTCAACCGCGCCGCATTTCGCCGTCAGGTCGAACCGATGCTTGCACGGCAGCACGCCCATGGTCCGGCTGTGATGATGTTCATCGATCTTGACGGTTTCAAGGGCGTCAATGACCGGATGGGTCATGCGGCGGGCGATCACATACTCATGAAGGTTGCGGGGCGGCTGCGCGAAGTTGCGTCGGCGCAGTCGATGATGGGCGCCGAAGACGCCGTGATCGGGCGCTTCGCCGGAGACGAATTCACGATATTCATGCCATCGCTTCCGCCGGAACTGCCCGGAATGAGCGTGGCCCGCGCCATTCAGCAGGCATTCGATTCTCCCTTCGATCTCGACGGGACGCAGGTCGACATCGGCGCTTCCATCGGCGTGGCCTATCATCCCGAGCATGGCGCGACCCTCTCCGCTCTACTCCGGTCGGCCGATCATGCGATGTATGACGCCAAGCATGGCGGCCGGCGTCAGGTTCGGCTGTACAGCCGCGAGCTGGAACTGCGCATCGCGGCACGCGTCGAGCTGGAGCGCGATTTGCGCCGCGCGCTCGAACAGAATGAGTTTCACCTGCAATTCCAGCCGCAGATCGATTTCTCGACAGGAAAGGTACTTGGCGCCGAGGTTCTTGTCCGCTGGACCAGCCCCAGCAGGGGCATCATGCTGCCGGCCAGCTTCGTGCCGCTGGCGCAGGAAACCGGCCTGATGGTCGAGTTGGGCGAATGGATCGTCGACTCAGTCTGCGAAACGGCGTCGCGCTGGGCCGCGGCAGGACGCGATCAGCGGCTGTCGATCAATATCTCGCCGCGTGAACTGGTGCAGCCCAATTTCTTCAAACGCTTTGTCGACGCCATGGCACGTCACGGCACGCCCGCTGCCATGCTGGAGCTGGAGCTCAGCGAGTCGCTGGCGATGAAGCTCGACAAGGAGACGCTGGATGCGCTCACCGCGTTGCGCGCGCTGGGCGTTCACATCGCGATAGACAATTTCGGCACCGGCTATTCCAACCTTTCGCGCCTGCGCGACATGCCGGTCGACAGGATCAAGATCGACCGCAGCCTTGTGCGCGATATCGCCGTTTCGGACGAGGCCCGCATCATCTGCTCCGCCATCGTCGGGCTTGTTCGTGGCCTAGGCTTCAAAACGGTGGTCGAAGGCGTGGAAACCGAGGCGCAGGTTGCGCTTCTCCGCGTCATGGGCTGCGACGTCCTGCAGGGTTTCCACCTTTCCTATCCGGTCGGCGAAGAGGACTATCTGGCCCGTTTCGACGGATCGCAGGACGGGAATTCGCTTGGCCGCGCGGCCAGCGCCTGACCTATTTCGCCAGCGCGGAGCGCAGCATCGCGGCGTAGATATCCCGCAAGTCAGCCAGATCGGCGATTGCCACCGCCTCGTCGAGCTTGTGCATCGTCGCATTGCAGAGGCCAAATTCTACGACCGGACAGAGCGCGGACAGAAAACGCGCGTCGGACGTGCCGCCGCTGGTCGAAAGCTCTGGCGTCAGGCCGGTAACACTCTCGATTGCTTGGCTTGCCAGCGTCGACAGTTCGCCCGGTGGCGTCAGGAATGCCTCGCCGCTGATCTTCGCCTCCAGCGTGCCACCGCCCGTTTCCACGACTGACCGAATTCGTTCGGCAAGACGAGTCCCGCTGTGCCGGTCGTTGAAACGGATCGAGAGGCGCGCGCGCGCCTCGGCCGGGATCACATTGGTCGCCTCGTTACCTACACTCACGTCGGTGATCTCGATATTGCTCGGCTGGAACCAGTCGGTTCCATCGTCGAGCCTGATCGCCTCGATGGCGGACAGGATCCTGACCAGCTTCGGGATCGGATTGTCGGCCAGATGCGGATAGGCGACATGGCCCTGCGTGCCGGGGATCGTGATCCACATGTTGACCGATCCACGCCGCCCGATCTTCACCGTGTCACCCAGCCGGTTTGTCGATGTGGGTTCGCCGACGACGCAGAGATCGGGAGCGATGCCGCGTTCGCGCATCCGGTCGATGATCGCGCGCGTGCCATATATGGCCGCACCTTCCTCATCGCCGGTGATGAGCAGGCTGACCGTACCCGGAAGGTCGTGGCAACTGCCCAGTGCGGCGACGAAGCTGGCGATGCTGCCTTTCATGTCGACCGCGCCGCGCCCATGCAGCAGATCGCCGCGACGCTGGGGCACGAACGGGTCGCTGGTCCAGCCATTTCCTGGC
>JBFXHW010000089.1:0-9418 GCA_050176605.1 Sphingobium sp.
TCCGATCATGTTCTCGCTCCTGCTTCGCAGCGGCGAATCTACCGGCAGCCGCGGCTCGAGATGGTTTCGGACGAAACCGCCCGTGATCCGCAGTTCGCCGGTTGCGACCCTGGCGAGTTGCTCCTCGAATGTGAGCTTGCGCGTTGCCGCGGCTTCCCGTGCCGCCCTTGCCGCCTCCCGCCGGGTGTCCTGCCAATGTGCTTTCGCCTCGGCGAAGCCCATCGTGGCGAGGAGACGCCGGAATGCGTAAATCTCCTGAGGCGAAGCCGGAGGCCAGGACGAATTGCGAGCAGGCATATGGCGAACCCGGCCAGGACGTCTGGGAGGCGGAAGGACGTGCCCCTCTCCGGCAAGCTCGGCGGCAAACGCATCGCGAAGGCGATAGGCGCTCGATGCGCCGATCACGAGTTCACGCGCGGCGCGCTGGACGGGTATGCGATCGAGCTGCATGGCGCGCAAGAGCAGCTTCTGCTCATCGGTCACGAAACGGGCGCTTTCGGCATGGACATGGCGGGTCCCGGCCGCATCGCATCCTGGGAGAGTTTCACCTTTGCGGTGCAGCCGCCGGATGAGGCGAGTCCTGATGCGGGTGCAGCTCGTCCGCGAGACGCCGGTACGCTCGGCGATCTTCTGCGTGCCAAGCCCCTTGAGGAAGAGTTCCTCGACCTGCTTGCGCTTAGCGGGCGGAACTTTGACGCCACTATAGGCCTGGCCGCCACCTGGCGGTGGCAACGGCGCCTTGCCGCGTGCAAGCAGTTCGCGGTTATACCGGCGGCGCTGTTCGGAAACGCAGGCCGCCGACACGCCAAGGTGAAGCTGGATGTCGATGCCCTTGTACCCCTTTTTCAAGGCGTAGCGCAGCCGCTGGATGCCTTCGGCCGTCAACCGGCCATGCTGATCGCGCTGCGCTGGCCGGTGTCCGCGCCGGACGCACAACGCCATCGTCACCGCATTACAGGCGCTGGCCTCGCAGATGCCAAAATGCCTGCCGATCGCGCTGAACGACCAGTTCTCGATTTCGCGCAGCCGGATGGCTTCATCGAGATCCTCACCACCAAGGCGCGGCCTGGGCGCGGGATTTTTGTGGACTGTCTTGAGGCCGAGCTTATGGGCCTTGACCTGAAGAGCATGCACGCTGCGGCCCGGCAGCCTCAGTGCGGCCCAGTGCCCTTCGGCGGGATAATGGGCACGCAGCTAGCGATTTCCTGCGCCGTCCATGGCGCGGATCTGGGAGTGTTCATGGGAAAGATCTCCGGTGAAAGGAGGGTCTGTCCCACGGAAATCGGACCGTGGCGGTCCGCAGTCACTTGAACAGGCCCGACCTGCTCTCCCCCCTCTCCTTCACAGCCGTCGAAAGCCAGACGCGTGAACTTATATTTCACCATGCTCCGCGGTCGTCAGGAGGGCTGGAGCTTTTTGACGATATCGCGTTCGCAGGCGTTCATTGTGGGCGGCGGCAAAAATGTTTGATGTTGATAAGCCCCAGCATTGAAGGCGGACGGCAGGAGGCGCTTCGTGCGCGGCTCATCTCAAAGAAGGTTCAACGCCCGGTCGATATCCTGTCCCGGTCCCAGAATACGGACGACGCCTATCCGATCGCCTGCGACGCGATAAAGCAAGGCGTAGCCGCGATAGGATCGGCGTCTGATGCCGTATCGCTCGTATCGGGGAACCAGGGGAAAGCCCTGCGGCATATCGGCAAGGCCCTGTGCGGCACTTTCGAGTTCCGCAATGAAGGTGACTGCGCGCGCGGGGTTATCCTGCGCGATGTAGCGGCCGATCGCGCGGAGATCGCGCTGAGCGGCCGACGCCAGTATGACAATCATTGGATCTGTGTCTGCTGGCCTTGAGCTTCGATTTCGGAGGTGAGTTCGCGGCAGAAGGCGCCAAGTTCACGGCCGCCTCCGCTCTCCAGTTCCTGGACAGCTTCGTCGACGGAAGCATCAAGTGAGCTCAGCCAACGCTGTTCGTTCTCCGTATCCGCCTGGTCACGACGAATGAGATCGCGTACATAATCGCTGACACTTGCATAATGCCCCTTGTCGATGCGCTTCTGCACATAATCGCGCATCGGATCAGGCAGTGAAACATTCATGGATGCCATTGGCGTATCTCCCGAGATCACAATGGCAGAAATTGCCATTAAAGGCCAGAGCCATATAGGCATCAGGCAGCGATGGTTGCCGCATGAGGAACCGGCATGCTTTCGTTGCCCGAAGGTGGAACCTGAAGCGCGTCCTCGCCGTTTCCGGGCTCGAATTCACCCTTGCTATTCGCAAGTTCGGCTTCAAGCTCCGCGAGTTCATTGAGTTTATCGTCGAGCAATGCGGCGTCGGGGAATAGCTGGCCCAGGCGCGCTTCGAACGCCGGGAGGCGCCGCTCGTTGGCTTCGAGGTCGGCGTTCACATTAGCAAGATCGGCATCGAGATTGCGAATGGAAGACGCGATCCGGCCGGCGACTGTGCTCGCCCGCGTCTTGTCGGTGATCTCGAAGCCGCGTTGCTCGCCATGGTGCAGCACGGAAATCATGGTACAAATGCAGCGGCCTCCATCATCGTCGCTGGCCTCATAGCTCGAGATTTCAACATCGATGCCGTTGAAGGTGCCCAGTGCCTCGCGAGCGAGCGTGCCGTGCATCCGCATCTGGTGGGCTTGCCTGAGAATGCGTTCGCCGGCCGCCTTTCGGTCGGTGACGATGGTGCCGTCACCAGGAGTGAACATGAGGTCATCGCCCTGTGTGGGAATACATCGCGCGATGTCGGCCTCGAGCCGGGTGATCTGCCTGCGGCAGCTTTCGATCGCATCCGCCGTTCGCCGGATGGTCCTGCGGATATTATACTGGTCGTCGGTATGCGCGTCGCGCAGGCGCAGAAGCCTTGCGACCTCGGCGTCGAGGCCGGCCTTGCGCATGAGCCGGTCGTCGCCGGAAGCAAGGGCTTTTGCGAGGGCGAACTGGCTGACATTGGAGCCGACATCCTCGATCCTGCGAATGGAGCGATCGCCGGACATCGCCATATTGATGAAGCGTGCCTTGCGCTCGAGCATCTGCCAGTTGGTGGCATCCATCGAGCCGCTGGTCGCGTAGCCGTAGAGCTCGATCTCGTCATTCTGGTTCCCCTGACGCTCGATCCGGCCTTCGCGCTGTTCGATATCGGACGGAATCCAGGGAACGTCGAGATGGTGCAGCGCCTTGAGGCGTTGCTGCGCGTTGACGCCGGTTCCCATGGTGGCGGTCGAACCCAGAATGATGCGCTTGCGCCCCTGGTTCAGATCATTGAACAGACGCTGCTTCGCGCTGTTCTTCTTGTAATGCTGCATGAACGCTATCTGGTCGGCGGGGACGCCCATCTCGATCAGCCGGTCGCGGATCCAGACATAGGCCGAAAAGCCCCGCGTCTCGAGCGCTGCCTCGGTGCCGAGGTCGGAGAAAATCATCTGCACGGCGCCGGGGAGCGGATAGGGCCGCCCGGTTTCCGGGTCGGTGTAACGATAATCGCTCGTTTCCCCCCAGATGCGATGGACATTCTCGATCAGGAGATTGAGCTTGTTCCCCTCCTCGCTTCCCATGGCCGGATCGACGAAGCGCAGGTCGATCGCGGAATGCCTGCCATCGGTGATGACCGAAAGGAGAATATCGTCGCCCTTCTGGGGTCGCCCGCTACGGTTCTCGATGGCCTTGATGCGCCCGGCCAGCTCCCGCTGATAGGCTTTGAAAGGCGCTCCGGAACGGGCGACGACGATCTTGCGCTTTCCGCCCCTGACGGTGGGCAGCCGGACATATTGGCGCAGATCGTCCTTTAGCACGACATCGGCGACCGTGCGGTACATCGCCATCAGGTCGGCGACGTTGACGAACTCGCAGAAGCGGGTGACCGGCTTGTAGCTTCCGCTTGGCTGAAGCTCGAGTTCGGTGCGGGTGTCACCGAAATTCGCGGCCCAGGCGTCGAATTCGTGGAGTCCCTTGGCATGGAGTTCGCCGGGCTGCAGGAAACGCTGGAGCGTATACATCTCGCCCAAAGTGTTGGTGATGGGCGTGCCTGAGGAGAGGATCAGCTCGCGTCCCGGATTGATGCCCGCGAGGTACCGGCTCTTCACATAAAGGTCCCAGGCGCGTTGCGAGCCGACCGGGTCGACACCTTTGAGATCGCCCAAATTGGTCGCGAATGTGAGCTTACGGAACTGCTGCGCCTCATCGACGAGAAGCTGGTCAATGCCGATCTCGCCGATATGGACAAGATCGTCCTTGCGGGCCTGCAGATTCTCGAGCCTGCGCTTTAATCCTTCCTTCAGGCGTTCGACACGCTTGCGGGAAACGCGATCCTCGCGATCGAGGCCCGTGATCAGCACTTCGTAGCTGGAGAGCTGGTCTTCGATGAGCTGTTTCTCGAAGACGGTCGGCGCCGGAATGAACTTGAAGGCGTCATGGGTGATGATGATCGCGTCCCAGTTGCCGGTGGTCGCGCGGGCCAGGAAACGCCGGCGCTTTTCCTTGATGAAATTCGTGTCGTCGGCAACGAGGATGCGGGCGGTGGGATAGAGCATCAGGAACTCGCGGGCGATCTGTGCCAGACAGTGATTGGGCACGGCGATCATCGGCTTGTTCGCCAGGCCAAGGCGGCGCTGTTCCATCACGGCGGCGCACAGGCTGAAGGTTTTGCCGGCGCCGACGCTATGGGCGACATAGGTCGAACCTGAAGCAATGATACGCCAGATGACGCGCTTCTGGTGGTCGCGCATCCGGATCGTGGTCGAAGCGCCCGGCAGCTTGAGATGCTTGCCGTTGAAGGCGCGAGGCACGAGGTTGTTGTAGGCGTCGTTGTAGATGCGCACCAGCCGGTCGGCGCGATCGCTTTCCTGCCATACCCAGGTCTCGAAGGTCGACTTGATGGCTGCGAGTTTCTCTTTGGCGGCTTCGGTGTCGGTCGTATTGAGTTCGCGGCGCTCCGAACCGTTCTCGTCGCGATATGTGTCGTAGATTTTGGGAATATGGGAGTTGAGTGCGTCTTCGAGCAGGTCCGCGGCGCCGCGGCGCGGCGTGCCCCAGGTCGAGGTCGAGCTGACATGGCCAAGGAACGGAGCCTTGTCGACCGTCCAGCTGGCAATGTCGACCGTATGATGGATGCGGGTCTCGACCTCCATGATTTCGAGAATGAAGGCCTCGATGACGTCGGTGGGGATCCAGGGTGCGCCAAGGCGCGCAGTAATTTCGCTGGGTTTCAAATCGACCGGCTGGACCGCCTCGAGCGCGATCGCGGTCGCCCCGAAGCGCGGATCGATAGCGGCCTTTTCACGTGCGAGGGCGAGTTTGGTTCGCACAGGGCCGGACAAGGCTTCGTCGGCCGTCACCCAGTTGTCGAAATGCGGCGTGGTCCGGACGGGATCGAGAAAGACTTGGTCGGCGAGGTCGGCCAGCGCTTGCGCCTCGGTCACGCCGAGCAGCCCGGCGATAAGCGGGATGTCGACGCGGCCGCGGTCATGGAGCGAGACCGCCAGCGCGTCCTGGGCCGAGTGAATTTCCTGAACGACCGGCGGCTTGACGACGCGCTGGGTAAAGATCGCACCCGGCGTGCCTGCATCGTTCGGTTCGTCGTAATTCTCGATCGAGGCGACCAGCCAGACGTCGGGGTCGTCGAGGAAGGGCTGGAGGTTCGGGCGACGCTGACATTCTTTTTCGGCACCCGTGTCCGGATCGGTGCGAATGGTGGTGATGGTACGGTTGATCGGTCCGTGTTTCTTGATGAACCGCCGGTAATGGGTGAACAGCTGCTGCTGAAGATCGGCGTAGGGCCGATCGCCCAGCTGCGCGCGCAGTATGGCTCGAACCGTGTCCCGGATGGGAATCAGCGCCTTGATGATATTGGCATGTTTGGCAAATATCCCCGTGCCGTTCCGTCCGGTCTTCACATCGACGGTGGCCGGGATGCCATCGACGATCTGATGGAGGACGCCGCCCGAAACGAAATAGCTGCCTTCCTTGAATTCGGCTTCATCGGCCGCGGTGCCGATGTCGAGGTCCAGCGTTACATCGAGCGTGTCGCGCAGCGATCGCGTGCGCAGCGCGGGGCAATAAGCCCCCTCATGTCTTGACGTGATCGCCGATAGGGTGGCCGACAATGCAGCCGTCAGGTCGACGCCGGGCTCGGCCACGCAACTATAGTCCAATCCGAACTGGCCGTTTCGCCATTCGTGACGCCCAAGCACATGATCGGGATGGTCGAGGAAATAGCGGTTGATCCTGAGCGGCCCCTCACCTTCGTCGCTATCGGGAACCTCGCCGATTTCGATCCAGTTCTGCGCGCGCGGAAGAGTATCGGAAGTGTGTTTCTGGAAGAGCAGGATATCGACCACGACGTCCGTGCCAGCCTCCTCGCGCATGGCCTTGCCAGGAAGGCGCACGGCTCCAAGGAAATCGGCAATGGTATCGATATGGCGGCGCGCCCTGGGATCGCTCTTGTCGAGCGAATATCGCGAGGTCACGAACAGGGCGATGCCGCCGGGACGAAGATGGTCGAGTGACTTGGCGATGAAATAGTCGTGAAGCGACAGGCCGAGCCGGCCGATCTGTGTCTTGTTCTGGATGGTGAGGTTCGAAAAAGGCGGGTTGCCGATGACGAGGTCGAAGTCGGCCGGCAGCGTGGCTTTGTCGAAATCGACGCAACGCACGATCTGCCCCGGATAGAGCGCACTGGCGACGCGGGCGGTGACAGGGTCGTTCTCGATCCCGACGAAAACCGTGTCACCGGTCAGATGATCCGGCCGCAACCCCATGAAAAGACCGCTGCCGCAGCCCGGCTCGAGAATCTGGCCGCCGGTGAAGCCAAGGGTCCCGGCAGCCTCCCACATCGCACGGATGATATATTCCGGCGTATAATGGGCATATTGGGTAGCGCGTTTGAGCGACTGAAGCTCGGCATCGGTCGTTTCGGCAATGAGGCTCTGCCCCAGTTCCTCCCATCCGGGCCGGAATTCGCCGGCGCGATCGGCGAAGATTCCGTTGGCAAGTTCCGACGCCCCGAAACCGATGAACCTGGCGATCAACGCCTGCTCGGCCGATGTTGCCGGCCTGTGCTCACGGTCCAGCTGGTTCAGCAGCCTGATCGCCTCGATATTGTCCCGGGCGCGGCCTTTCCAGGACGGCGCCAGTACCCGCCCCGCGACGAAGGAGAAATCCTGTCGGCAAACCGGCGATATGCCGGCGGGTTCGGCCGGTTTCGGTGGAAAGAGCGGCAATTCCTCCATTTTGGAGGTAATTCCGGTGCCGATGGGAGCGACTGGCTGGTCGAAGTCGAGAGACAGCTGGAGAGCCAGCGCGGATGCACTGTTTCGCATCGAAAGCTTCCTTCCTCGTTGTCGGGCGGGCGCGGTGACCCGGTCAGGTGTCGGACTGGTCAGGTATCAGGGCGTCGCGGGGAGCCGCTCAGCGGACATCGGATCGGGCTGGAGATCAGCCGAGACGAAGCGAGGCGGCATATTGACGCAGCAGCTTGGCCATCGCGGTGCGGGCATGCGCCTTGTTGCCGATCACGATTTCGGGATGGAGTTCCTCGCCGAGCGGGGTACGATAGCCGCGCGCCAGTTCGCCATTTGCATCCTCGACGACGATGCGGTGTCCGCGCGGGCTTGCCGGACCTGCACAGCGGGCCGCGAAATCTCCGAGCCGCCCGGAAAGCCCCGCGGCCATTTTGCTCCAGCGAATATGGCCGGCGGCAAACTGGTCTCCGGGTCCGCGGCCGCGGGCGAGCCAGCGGCGGAACTGCGCACGCTGCTGCGGCACCGAATTTCGGGTCCGTTCCATCGTTCGCGCAAGCGGCAGGATATCGGCATCGACGTCGAGCCGGTCGAGCTCTGCATGGTCGGCGACGATCAGGATGTCCGTATAGTCACCCTGGTGCAGATGCTCGCGGAGCGCGACGTCATCGCGAGGCGCCGGGTGTATCGACGTCGAGAGCGGATGCAGGCCGTTTTCGGCGCTGACCATGAATTGCGCCATGGCCTCGTGCCCGGGCCGTTCGCGCAGCATCGCGAGTACCCCGATCGTTCCGGTCTCGCGTTCCGAAGCCCCGAGCAGGGGCAGGCGGCGATGCCAGGATACAGGCACCGGGGCGTCGGTCGGGCTCAGCCATTGGCTGGGAAACGGTCGGGGCGCGCGCGCTGAGTCTGTCTTGCTGGGCTCGGACGGCGTGGCGGCGAAAGACCGCCGGGCAGCGTCGAAGATGTCATCGGGCCGGCCGCCGCCGTCCAGAAACCCCCGACAGTATGCCGGGTGGCGAATATCCGGTCCCCCCGCGTGAGGCGGAGACGGTGGCCGGGATTCCCATCCCGCGCGGGCGGCATAGAGCCCGTCGGCATAGGCGACCGCGGCATCCCAATCATAGCCGTAAACGTTGCGGGCGTGGAGGATCGCGGGATTTCGGCTGTCATTGCTTCCTTGCGCGATCTGGCGTTCGATGCAGGCGAAGTTGGAGGTGGTCCGCTGGCGCTCGGCTTCCAGCCGGATCGCTTCGTTAAGCGGGCGCAGCGCCGCGACCCGTTCTCGGCTCCGCGTCATGCGGGCGTCGGGCGGCGCGTCGTTCGGCAGGTCGGGAAAGCGGCGCCAGGCCTCGGCGAGCGCATGCGCGTGATGAGGCGGACGGCCATGCGCCATCCAGCATCGCGCATCGGAGGGATCGAAGCTGCTGGTCATGTCGATCTCGGATCTCGTGCATCAGCTGGTGGCGAGAAGCATGTCGAGCGCGCGGGCGAACACATCGTCCCCGGCATCGTTGACGATGACAGCGCCGGGATTGGTGGCGCGCACAGCGCGGGCGACAATCGAGAGCGGCCGCTTCCGCAGCGGATAGTGAAGGATCCGGTCATTCTCGATCGTGACCAGATTGGTACGGAGTAGGCGCTTGAGGCGTCGGCCTTCGACGGCGCGAGCGAGCAGGTCACTCACCTCGATCTCGAGATCATGATCGCAGACGATGTCGCCGGCAAGCGAGCGCGGCGGCCGGTTGGCCTTGAGCCAGGAATCGACCTGGGCCTGGGTCCACTGGCCGACCTGATGATAGAAGTCTGCCCCGCCGGTTCCCTGGTTGCGCGCATGAAAGGCCAGCGCGCCGTCGATCCAGATCTCGGCGGTAAAGGCGGCGGTTTCCTGAGAGAGCGCGGCATTATAGGAGACGCGCCGTAGTTCGATTTTCATGGGGGTTGCTCCAGACTGCTCCACCAAATGAAGCGCCCTTCCCTTCCTCCTGCTCCCCTTATTCCGATCAGCTGGGACCGTTTCCCGGCGCAAGAGGCCGGTATTGTGCATCGTAGGAGCAGCTGTTCTCAAATTCCGGATCGTCCGCTTCGTCGACCAGAAAGCCGGTGATCTCTTCGGCGGGCTCCGCGTCCAGCACCGGGGCAGCGTTGGGAAGGAGACGAACAGGGAAAA
>JBFXHW010000090.1:0-9370 GCA_050176605.1 Sphingobium sp.
TATGCGCCCCGTGATCCTGCCGCCTCGCCGCGCGAGGAAATATTGAGCCTCGGCATGCTCGAAGAATGGGTTCTTGCCGGGGGTCAGGAGGCCGTGAACCTCTTCCGTCAGCGGTGGAACCCAGTTCGGATCGTCCTTGTAGACCTCCCATGCGAAATCGACGAAAGCCTTGAGATCGGCCTTGCCGGAAACGGGGGAGATCACTACGTCCGATTTCGTCACGGTCGAACCTTCATTCTTGATGCAGGGCAATGCCCCGCCGGGCATGGTCCTGTTAGGGCGGGTGCCGCCTCGGAACAATGATTATGTCACTTTGCTGCCACGATCTGTGCGCAATTGGATTTTAGGAAGCCGGCATGACGGCATATGAAAGGATTGCTGGCGGCGCTCCGGCACGCGATGTGAAGGCGATTGCCGACGATGCGGCGATGTTGCGCGCAGCGGTCGATCTGACACGCGACATATCCGCCGCACGGCCGGAAATATACTGGCCTGATATGCTGATATCGGCCGTGATCGGCTATGCGACGCTGGCCGGAGCCATATTACTGGAAAATGTGGCGCTGGCGGTCGCATGCGGGGTTCTCGCCGCGCTGGCGCTCTATCGCGCGCTTCTGTTCATACATGAACTGACGCACATCCATCGCGACGCTCTGCCCGGTTTCCGGCTTGCGTGGAACATCCTTGTCGGCATACCGATGCTGACGCCCAGCTTCATGTACGAGGGCGTCCATACGCTGCATCATGCGCGCACGCGCTATGGCACGGTGGAGGATCCGGAATATTTGCCGTTAGCGCTCATGAAGCCGTGGTCGCTGCCGCTGTTCATTTTCGTGGCGCTGCTTGCGCCGCCCGCGCTGCTTCTGCGTTTCGCGATATTGACTCCGCTTGGCCTGGTCATTCCACCGCTCCGGCAAGCGTTGTGGGAGCGTTTTTCCGCGCTGTCGATCAACCCCGGTTTTCGTCGCCGTCCGGCCGAGGGATCGCAGAAGCGCATTTTCTTCTGGCAGGAGCTGGGCGCCAGCCTGTGGGCGATCATGCTGCTGGCAAGCACGCAGATCATTGGTTGGAGGCCGTTGCTGATTGCACTTGTGGTCTTCTCGCTCACCGCCGTGCTGAACCAGTTGCGCACGCTGGTGGCGCATCTTTGGGAAAATGAGGGCGAGGCGATTACGGTGACAGCGCAATATCTGGACTCGGTCAATGTGCCGCCGCCATCGCCTCTCGCAGCACTATGGGCTCCGGTCGGGCTGCGCTATCATGCGCTTCATCATCTCCTGCCGAGTCTGCCCTATCATGCGCTGGGCGAGGCACACCGGCGCATGATCGCGGAACTGGGCAGCGGGTCCACCTATGGCCGTTCGAGCTATCGCGGCATGATACCGCTGGTCGCCCGGATCGCGCGCAGCACGATGGGGCGGCACTGACGCACCGACTATTCTTCGGTGCGGATGAGAACGGCTTCGCCGAGCAGCAGAAACAGCAGAAACGGCGCCCAGGCGGCGAGCAGCGGAGGATAGGCGCCGAGATTCCCCATCGCGAGCGCGAAATTGTCGGCGACGAAGTAAGTGAAGCCCAGCGCCATGCCGATCACGGCGCGCACGAACAGATGGCCGGAGCGGGCAAGACCGAAAGCGGCGACCGATCCCAGCAGTGGCATCAGTACGGCCGAGAGCGGTTTGGAGAATTTGTGCCACAGGCTGGCCTCAAGCGATGCCGTCGGCCTGCCCGCATCGCGCAGGTCCTTTATCGCCCGGCGCAGCGCCATGAAGTTGAGACCGTCGGCATTTACCTTGGCGAGCGTGAACTGATCGGGCCGGATGCCTTCTCCCGCATGGATGGTTCCGAGTGAGCGCGACGTCCCCCGGTTGACGTCGAACTGGCGCGCACCGTCCAGTATCCAGTCCTTCGCGGCGGGGTCATACCTGCCCGTCGGCGCGCGCACGATGTCGATCAGGCGGTTATCGACGCGATGAAATATTTCTACCTGGCGCAGTTTTACTGCGTCGCCATGGCCGGTGATGATACCGGCGGTCACCAGATTATTGCCTTCGCGCACCCATATGTTCGTCTTGACGCCGCTGTCGCGTGGAACCTCGCCATAATCGACCGACTTCCAGACATCGAGCGCGGCATTTGCCCGCGTGACGATGCGTTCGTTGAAGGCAAAACTGGCGACTGCGATGGCGATCGCCGCGGCGATCAGCGGGGCGAGGATCTGGTGCGCCGAGAGGCCCGCCGCCTTCATCGAAACGATTTCGCTGTGCTGGTTCATTGTCGCCAGCGTGATCAGGGTACCTAGCAGCACCGAAAAGGGTAGGAAGGTCGCAATGATCTGCGGCAGGCGCATGCCGATGTAACGCCACAACTCCGTTTCGCCATTGCCCGGCACAGAGAGAATGTCTCCGCTTTCGCCAAGCAGATCGAGTGTCATCAGCACTACGGCCAGCATTGCCAGCACCGCGAAGGTGCGGACAATGAAAGTCCGGGCCATGTAGATGGAAAGACGGCGGGAGGGGAAGAACTGGAGTTGCATGTCAGACCGCGTGTTTCAACTTGCTCCGCCCGAAACGGAACCACTTTGTAACCCAGCGCGTACCCTTGGCGAAGGCTGCCTCCAGTGCCCCGATCGGCTGGCCGCCGGGGCGATGCGCAACGACATGATACATCCAGAAGATCAACGCGGCGAAAGCAATGAACGGCACCCATAAGGCAATCAGAGGATCGATCCGTCCGGTTGCGCCCATCGCCTCGGCATACTGGTTTATCTTGTGATAGGTGACAATGAACACGATCGAAACGAAGACGCCAAGCGCCGAGGTCGACCGTTTGGGCGGGATCGCGAACGCGAGCGCGGCGAGCGGCAGCAAAAACATCATCGCCACCTCCACCATGCGGAAATGGAAGTTCGCGCGTACCTCGTTGCGGGTCATGTTGTCGGTCTTCGCAGCGGCCCCGACGCGTACCAGCTCCGGCAGGGTCAGCTCCCGGTCGGCATTGCCACGCGTGCGGAAATTCTCGATCTTCGGCAGCTCGATCGGCAGGTCATGGCCTGAAAATGTCAGGATGCGCGGGCTCGCCAGCTTTGCAGAACGCTGGACGAGTACGCCGTCGGTCAGGCGCAGGATGATCGTGTCGGGATCATCCGTGGCGAGGAAGGTTCCACGCGCCGCCGTTACCGCAAGAGATTGCCCCTTGTCCTGTTCGACCCGCACGAAAATGCCATGGAGGTCACGGCCGCGGTCCCGGCTTTCCTCGATCCGCAGCGTCATTCCCTTGCCCAGATTGGTGAATTCACCGACCTTGATCGACGCGCCCAGCGCGCCCGAGCGCAGCTCATATTGGAGCCCTTCATAGGCATAACGGGCATAGGGCTGAACGAAACCGACGATCGCGAAATTTACCAGCGCGAGTGCGATCGCGTACAAATAGGGGACACGCAGCAGCTTGGCGGGAGAAAGGCCGACGCCGCGCATTACGTCCAGTTCTGAAGAGAGCGCGACCCGGCGAAAGGCCAGCAAAATGCCGAGCATCAGCCCGATAGGAATGCCCAGGGAGAGATATTCGGGTAGCATATTGGCGAGCATCCGCCACACGACACTGACGGGGCCGCCTTGCGCCGCAACGAAATCGAACAGGCGCAGCATCTTGTCCAGCACCAGCAGCATCGCGGAGATCACCAATGTGCTCAGCAATGGAATGGCGATCAGCCGTGCCATGTAGCGATCGATGGCGTTGAGCGGTTTCAAGTTATCGTCGTTCCGTCACCATGTTTTGGCCGCAAATCCCGCCTACATCACCCTTGGGGCGAACAGGGCCGACCGGGCCATGCTTCATATATGGACCGGGCTATAGCTTCGAGGAGAGAATTGGTCATGTTTAAAGTTACCGGCGCCGTAACGAGTCTGGCTGCGGCATTGGCCGCCGCGCCGCTCTTTGCCGCGCCTGCGTCTGCGGCTGCGATCGGGCCCGATGCCGACGTTTGCGCGCGGGGAGATTCGCCCTCTGTGCTGGTGCGCATTCCTGCCTTCAAGGAGCGGACCGGTAAATTGCGCGTTCAGATTTATGGCAGCAATCCGGCGGAATTTCTCGCCAAGGGGCAATGGTTGAAGCGCATCGACCTGCCGATTACTCCGAGCGGACCGATGAATGTCTGCGTCGCCCTCCCGCGCACCGGGCATTTCGCGGTCGCCGTGCGGCACGATCTCAACGGCGATGGAAAATCGGGCTGGAACGACGGCGGCGGCTTTTCGCGCAACCCGGACATATCGCTGTTCGAGCTCAAGCCGAACTACAAGAAAGTCGTCATCGAGGTCGGCAACGGGACCAAGGCGCTGGACGTCTATCTCAATTATCGTCAGGGCCTGGCGATCCGGCCGTTGAAGCCATAGGTCATGGTCAGCGTTGCCCTTCTTTCCAATCCGAGATCGACGGGCAACCGGCAGTTGCTGCCGCGCGTGCGCAGCTATTGCGCCAATCATCCCGACATTTTCCACTATGAGGTGGAAAGCGTCGACCAGATCGGCCGCGCGATGCAGATGATCGCCCATGTGAAACCGGCCGTCATCGTCATCAACGGCGGCGACGGCACTGTTCAAACCGCGTTGACCGAGCTTCATCAGGGCAATTATTTCACGGATGTCGCGCCGCCGGTCGCGGTGTTGCCCAACGGCAAGACCAACCTTATCGCGCTCGACCTCGGCATACGGGGCGATCCGATCAAGGCGCTTGAACGCATCGTCCACATCGCCAAGAACGGCGTCGAGAAGCATATCGTCGCGCGTGAACTGATCGCCTTGTCGGACGGGCAGGCGACCAGCCGCCCGGTGCTCGGCATGTTTCTGGGCGGCGCGGGCCTTGCCGACTCGATCCTCTATTGCCGCAATCGCATCTATCCGCTGGGTCTTTCCAACGGTCTCTCGCATTTCCTGACCGCTATTGCCGTTCTGGCGTCCGTGTTCTTCGGCATAAAGGGGAAATATATGCCCCCCGCCGCGCGGCCGGTGTCGATCTCTCTTATCCGCGACGGAGAGCTGGCAGGCCGCTTCGCGGTGTTGATCGTGACGACGCTGGAAAAGCTGTTGCTCGGCGCTCGGTCCACCGGAGAGGGCGCGGGTGGCCGGCTCAAGCTGCTGGCTGTCGATCACAGTCCGGCTGCGATGCTGCGGATGATCTTCGCCAGCGCGATTGGCCGGTTTGGCGCGAAACGGATGCAGGGCATTCACCTCGAGCAGGGTGACATGATTCGCATAGAGGGCGAAAACAGCAGCGTGATCCTCGACGGCGAGATATTCCAGGCGGATAATGGCCGTCCCATCGTACTCAAATCGACGCCGCCTGTTCCGTTCCTGCGTCTCGCGGCGTGACCCTTCCCCTGAAAGAGCTTGTTGCGGCGGAGCTGGCCGAGCCGGTCGATCCGCGTGTAACCCGCATGGCAGCGGCTCTTGCCGTGCTCCATCCCGGCGCGGCGCGTGCGGTGTTGTTTTACGGATCATGCCTTCGCGAGGCGAAGCTGGACGGTCTGATGCTCGATTTCTACCTGATCGTGTCGGACTATCGCGCCGCCTATGACCGGCGCTGGCTGGCCGTAGCGAACCGGTTGATCCCGCCCAATGTCTTTCCTTTCGCGCGGGACGGGCTGTCGGCCAAATATGCGGTCCTTTCGGAAGAGGATTTTGCCCGGCTGTGCGGTGAGGGAGCGGACAATGTCTCCGTGTGGGCCCGTTTCGCCCAGCCGTCGAGGCTGGTGTGGACAGCGGACGAGAAGGCGCAGCAATCGGCGATTGCGGCCATATCGTCGACCCCCGTAACGCTTGCCCGCCTCGCGCTGCCGGGCCTGCCGGCGGGCACCCCCATGGATTTTCGCGCGCTGTTCGATCACGCCTTTTCATCGACCTATCGCGCCGAGTTGCGGTCCGAGAGGGCGGGGAAGGCGGTTTCTATCGTCGACAGCGACCCGACCTATTATTCGGCGCTGTTCGATGCGCTTCATCGCGATGGCGCGCTGGACAGGACAGGATTACCGGGGCCCCGTGAAAACGCACGCCGCTGGCGCCGGCTTCAGCGGCGCGGAAAATGGCTGAGCGTCGTCCGCCTTGCCAAGGCCAGTTTCACCTTCGCGGGCGGCATCGACTATCTGGCATGGAAGATCAACCGGCACGCTGGAACGCGAATCGTCATCACACCCTGGCAGCGTCGTCACCCGCTGCTGGCTGCAATGGTTCTGCTTCCGCGGCTGCTTGCGAGCCGGGCCGTCGGCTAGCAGCCTGCGCGATGGCGGCTCGCAAGGCCTTCAGGGTATAGGGCTTCCTCAGCAACTGATGGCCCTCGAACATGCGGTTGTCCGTAATGTCGCCAGCATATCCGGTGACGAACACGACCGGGATCGCTTGATGCCGCGCCGGCAATGCCGCCACCATTTCCGGGCCGGTCATGTCGGGCATCAGCACATCGCTCAGGATCAGGTCGATCGAGTTCGATTCCAGCAGCGGTAGAACATTGTGCGGATGGTCACAGCAGATGGCTCGGTGTCCGAGTTCGACGAGTGCGGAGCGTGTTTGTGCCAGCACCCTGGGATCGTCCTCTACCAGCAGCACCGACAGGTATTCTCCCGCAGTATCCGTCTCCCGCCCCGCATCGCTGACGGCGTTCGCGGAGGGAAGGGCCGCAACCTTCGCGGTTTCGGTTTCGCCAGAAGCGACATGGCGCGGCAGATATAGTTCGACTTCCGTTCCCTTGCCGGGTTCCGACAGGATGCGAACCTCACCGTTGCACTGGCCAACGAAGCCGAACACCTGGCTCAGGCCGAGGCCCGTACCCTTGCCGATTGTCTTGGTCGTGAAAAACGGCTCAAATACGCGTTCCAGCACTTCGGGGCTCATGCCACAGCCGTTATCGATCACCGACAGGCACAGATATTCACCGGCCGCACAGTCGCCGATCTCGCGCGCGAGAAGCCGCCGCTGCCGCGTTTGCAGGGTGAGGGTGCCACGGCCCTCCATGGCGTCGCGGGCGTTGACAGCGAGATTGAGGACGGCGTTCTCGAACTGGTGCCGGTCGGTATAGACACGCCAGCCGTCGCTCTGAAGATCGAGATCGACTATGATCTGATCGCCAATCGAGCGATCCAGCAGTTCGGCCATATCGACGATCACCGTATCGATCGACTGCGCCTCGGGCAGATGCGGTTCGGCACGCGCGAAAGCGAGCAGCCTGCGGGTCAGCGCCGACGCCCTGTTGGCACCTTCCATTGCATTGTCGATATGCCGTACGACGTCGTGCACCCCCTCGACCCGGCGCCGCGCCAGTTCGAGTCCGCCGACGACCACCGCAAGCATATTATTGAAATCATGGGCGATGCCGCCGGTGAGCTGGCCCACCGCCTCCATCTTCTGCATCTGGCGCAGGCTTTCCTCGATCCGTTCGCGGTCAGCCGCTTCCTGTTTCAGTTTCGCATATGCCCGTTGAAGCTCGCTTGTTCGGGCCGCTACCGCGCGTTCCAGCGCGTCCGCTCGCGCATATTCGTCTCTGATCAGCCGTTGCTCCTGCCGTCGCTCGCGGATAGCCGCGCGCGCCACCCAAGCGAGGAACAGAAGTCCGATGAGCAGTGCGAGACCGAAAAGGCGATAGGTCGTTGCCATCTGCTGAAAAAAGCTGTCGGCCTTGGCGACATCGACCTGATGTTCCTCCAGCCGCTGGTTCTCGGCCTCGATCACCTGTTCGAGCAGGGACGTGATCCGCGTGAGGCTCTGGGCGCGGCTAGCCTCGTAGAATTTGCCGAGCGCGGTTGTCTTCTGATTATAGGTGATCCGCAGGGCAATGTCAGACAGCACGGCGCCGCGTTCATTGAACGCGGTTTCGAGTTGATCAACGAGTTGGCGCTGGACGGGATCGTTGCGTGTCGACCGTTGAAGCGCGATCAATTCACCTGTCGCCCTGTCCCAGTCGTCCTGATATTTGCGACCGATATCCTTGTCGAGGCTGATGACATAACGAGCAAGCGAAGCCTCCGCCTTGGCTACCGAGGCATCGAGCCGCCGGGCGAGCGCGACGATCCCATAGCTGCGCTCCTGCTGTTTCAGGGCCTCATCCTGTTCGCGTGCTGCAAAGCTTGTCAGGAACAGGAGTGAACCGATCGCAACGACGAGGCCTATTCCGATGAAATACGGCAGAGCGCGATCAACCCTTTGTTTCCAAAGAGGAACCTCGTCGAACGCCGATGCCGCCCGGTATGCCATTCCGCCTATTTAGAGCGGTTTGGTGAGAAAGGGAACATTCCACGACCAGGAAGGCTTGGCAACACAAGGGGATAGGTCCGGTTGCCGCTGCTGTACGGGCGTATATTGGGCGGGACCATTTTCATTCAGGCGCCCTTGTCCGCGCGTCAGCTTATGGTGCCGGTCGCCTTGCCCGCCGCCTCGAACATGGCAAGGACTTGCCCGACCTGTTCGCTGCTATGCTCGGCGCAGAGCGAGCAGCGCAGCAGGAACGTACCGGCAGGCGTCGCAGGCGGGCGAGCCATATTGACGTAAAGCCCAAGTTCCAGAAGCGATTGCCACATCGCCACGGCCTGCGTCTGGTCCGTCAGGATGACCGCGATGATCGCCGATTGCGGCGTTTCCGTGCCGAGCTTGAAGCCGAGATCGCGCAATCCTCTATGCAGCCGCTTGCTGTTTTCCCACTGATGGGCGCGCTTGTTCCCCGCATGCATCAGCTTGCGGATCGAGGTGGCGGCCGTGGCGACTACGCTGGGCGGTAGGCTGGCGGTAAAGACATAGGGGCGGCAGACCAGGCGCAGCACCTCGAACTTCGGATGGTTGGATACGCAGAACCCGCCGACCGTGCCGACACTTTTGGAGAAAGTGCCAACCACGAAATCCACATCCTTCTCGACGCCCTGCTCTTCGTAGACGCCCCGGCCATGTTCGCCGAAAAAGCCCATGCCGTGCGCTTCGTCGACCAGGATCATGCAATTGGGGTGCTTGCGGATCGCCGCGACCATGTCGGGCAAGGGCGCGACATCGCCCAGCATCGAATAGACGCCCTCCAGCACTACCAGCTTTTGCGCTTCGGCAGGCAGGCGGCCAAGCCGCTTGTCGAGATCCTCGACGCTGTTGTGGCGGAACCGCACTATTTCCGCGTTGCCGAGATAGCAGCCGTCATAGATCGACGCGTGGCTGTCGGCATCGAGGATGATATAGTCCCCCTTGCCCGCGAGCGTCGAGATCATGCCCAGATTGGCCTGATAACCGGTTGAGAAGACCATGGCCGACGAGGTGCCGTAGAACTCCTTAAGCGCCTCCTCGCATTCCTTGTGCCCCTGATAGGTGCCGTTCAGCACCCGGCTGCCGGTGGTTCCGGATCCGAAATT